>CBDUWJ010000269.1:0-4443 GCA_965370895.1 uncultured Anaerolineae bacterium
GCACTCAAGGCCCGTAAGCCGTCCCTGCGCCTCATTGGGTTTGAGCCCGAAGGAGCAGCACTCATGTCACAAGGTGAGTTCCAACCACACCGGCTGCTGGGCATCGGCCCTGGCTTTGTACCTGGCCTCTTTGACCGGGAGCTGCTGGATGAAATCCTCACAGTCAGCGTCAGAGACGCCTTTGCCACCTGCCGTGAGATCGCCGCAACAGAGGGGCTGTTGGTAGGCATCACTTCCGGCGCGTCGGCGCACGTGGCCCTGAACCTGGCTGGCCAGCCGGAAAACGCAGGCAAGACCATCGTCGTCATTTTTGCTGATGCTGGTCAAGGCTACCTGAGCGTAGACGGACTATTTGAGCGTCCCTAGCCCGTCCACGTTTTGTCATCTCATCTGTTCTGTGCTACACTTGTCCGATTGTCTCTGCACATGAGGTGTGGTAGATGAAAAGAGCCGCGATCACGTTGTTCCTAGCTTGGGTCGTTCTGGTGATCCCGGTTGCCCAGACACCGCTAGCCCAGGTTCTTGGCCAGATCAGCTCGCCCCGTGACCGGGCAGCCGTACGGGGACTGGTACCCATCGAGGGGAGTGCAACTCACTCCCAGTTCCAGAAATATGAGGTCCACTATGGCCCGGAGCCCAATCCTGGCGACCAGTGGATGCCGGTCGGCAACTCACCATTCAGCGTGCCGGTGGTGCAAGGGCGGCTGGCGTTATGGGACACCACCATCATCCCCGACGGAGTTTATAGCCTGCGCCTGCGCGTGGTGCGCTTGGACGGCAACTATGATGAGTATCATGTGAGGGGCATTCAGATCTCCAACACCCGGCCTACGGAAACCCCGACGCCGGAGGCTACGCCCACACCGGCCGCGCCGACGGAGACGCCCTCTCCGACGCCCACTGTAATAATCGGTGTGCCGACAGTGGCGAGCCCGACACCCAGACCGAGTGCTACGCCCTTGCCAACAGCGCCGCCCGCGGCCAGCCCAGAACCGCTGGATTTGCCTTTTCAGAACGTCGGCAGCGCCGCCTGCTGGGGGGCGGGGGGCACATTGGCTGTCTTTGTGGGCATCGGCCTGTTCTTTGCCTTGAAGACGGGGCTGGTTTCCCTGGTCCGCGAGCTCGTTATGCGCGGCCGAGAAGGCATGGGAAGGTACGAGGACTGAATTGCTGACCCCACATCGCCTGGAATGTCAAGGGCTGCAGCAGCAGACAATTGGCGCGGGGCATAGGAACGAGCCGGCCTCCGCCTGGCTTCTGCAGGTTAGCGGTACTCCATGGCAGAACGAAAGAGACTAGAAACAGGCGAATCTCCAATGATGGACCCTCTGATCCTGGCTGATCCAGGCCTGAAGGCTTCAGACCCAAAGCCTCTGGGCCTGATCATCGGGCTGGGCAATCCGGGTAACGAGTACTGTGCTCATCGGCACAACATTGGTATTCAGATAGTCGAGGCCCTGGCTCGCACTCACGGCCTGACCTTCTCCAGGCAGAAGACCATGAGAGCTCGCGTGGCTTCGGGCCAGATCGGCGACCAGCCCGTGCTCTTGGCCAAGCCGCTGACCTTTATGAATCTGAGTGGCAGAGCGGCGGGCCGGCTATGCCGCGCCCACGAGGTCCCACCCGAACGCATGCTAGTGGTGCTCGATGACCTGGATCTGCCGCTGGGACGCTTGCGTTTGCGCCCCGAAGGCGGTTCCGGCGGGCACAAAGGAATGCGCTCCATTATCCAGGCGCTGGGCACGCAGGCTTTCCCGCGATTGCGCGTGGGCATAGACCGTCCTGAGGGCGGGACCGACCCTGCCGACTATGTCCTTCAGCCCTTCACCGAGGAGGAGAAACTACAGCTCACCGAGATCGTGGACCGGGCGGTCCAGGCCATCGAGTGCTGGGTCGCCGAAGGGATGGTCCCGGCGATGGACGAGTTCAACCGCACGGCCCCACAAGCTGAGGCTGACCGGGTCTGAAGACGTAGTGGTCAGGAGAATCAGGAGTGAACCTTTCCGGCCTTTTACCCCTCATCGAAGAGGTACCGGCCTACCAGCAATTGCTTGACAACCTGCAGCAGTCGACAGATAGCTTACAGCAAACGCCTTCAGGGGGGACGAGTCCGCCCTCGCAAGTGCAGGGGCTAGACGTCATCTCGCCGGCGCGCCCCTATCTGCTGGCTGCCCTCTACCGGCAACTGGGGCGTCCCATCGTCCTGCTCACCGCGCGCGCCGAGCGAGTTACCTATTGGGCTGATCAACTACGTGTCTGGACCGGTTCTGATAATATTCTGCGGTTCCCTGAACCGGATGCATTGCCCTACGAGCGGGTGCCTTGGGCACGGGAGACCGTAAGCGATCGGCTGTCGGCGCTGACGGCATTGGTGAGATGGAACGAGCATGCGGAGCCTGAGGAGCCGCCTCTCATCGTCGCCTCGGCACGCGCCCTCGTGCAGAAAACCCTGCCGGTCCGCGAGTTCCGGCTGGGACTACGGGTCTATCGCCACGGACAGGAGATCGATCTGCGGCGAACGTTGGAGCTTTGGGTGTCCAACGGCTACCGGCCCGCTACCGTGGTCGACGAGCCAGGCACGTTCAGCCGGCGGGGCGGGCTGATCGACGTGTTTCCACCCAACCTGCCCAACCCCATGCGCATCGAACTCTTTGGCGACGAGATCGACAGCCTGCGCGTCTTTGATCCCACCACACAACGGTCGCTGCACCGCACGGAGAGTTTCGCCTTGGCGCCGGCAACCGAGGCGCTGCCCCGCCTGGCACCGCCCGCCGCCGAGCGTGTCCGAGTCCTGGACCTCAGCCTCTGCCACCCACCGGCAAGGCGCGAATACCAGAAGGATCTAGAAAACCTGGAACACAGAACCTACTTTCGGGGCATTGAGTTCTACGTACCGTTCTTCTATTCCTCCCCGATGACCCTGCTCGATTACTTGCCGGCCGGGGGGCTGTGTGTCGTCGACGATTGGGGAGCTCTGCTGGCCGCAGTGGTGGACCTGGACCGTCAAGCCCAGGCGCTCCAGGCTGATCTGGTCAGAGCGGGCGAACTACCTTCCAATCTCCCCGAAACCGCAAGGCCGTATTTCAACTGGGAGGATCTGGGCGAGGTGCTTCAGGGCAGGCAACCATTGGTGCTTGGCCGGGGGGGCATACCCGGCCGCCCTGGCCCAGGCTCCCTGGCCCAGGCTTTCGTTCACAACGAGCGGTACGGCGGCCAACTCAAACGCGTGTTGGACGGCTTCCAGGAGATGCGCGACGCCTGGTCCGGCGGTTCGCAGCCGGCCCAACGGTCCTCAGTCGACCGGGTACTGCTCGTCAGCCGCCAGGCACGGCGCATCTCCGACCTTCTGGCCGAGCGAGAGATCACCGCCGTGCCAGTGGAAAGCGTGATCGAAACCCCGCCTCCTCACAGCTTGACGCTCGTCCAGGGCACGCTGGCCGAGGGCTGGGCCCTGCGCCCAGGCTGCTCGTTGCTGACGGATGCCGAAGTGTTCGGTTGGGCGCGGCCTGTCCCACGGCGCGCCCGCCGGCCGCGCCCCGTGGCGCCAGAGACCTTTTACGCCGACGTGGAGCCGGGCTCCTACGTCGTCCACGTGGAGCACGGCATTGGCCTGTTCCAGGGATTGGAAAAGATGGGCTTCAAGGGCGGTGAGCGGGAGTATCTGCTGGTGGAATACGCAGCCCGCGACAAGCTGTACGTGCCGGTCTACCAGGCTGATCGCCTGAGCCGCTACGTCGGCTCGACGGATCACCCACCTCACGTCAACCGTCTGGGCACGGCGGAATGGGCGCGGGTCAAAGCCAGCGCCAAAAAGGCCGTAGAAGAGATTGCCGACGATCTGCTGGCGCTTTATGCGGCCCGGCAAGTAGTGGAGGGCCACGCCTTTGGCTCCGATACGCTGTGGCAGACCGAACTGGAAGCGTCGTTCCCCTATGTGGAAACAGAAGCCCAGCTCCGCGCGCTGGACGAGATCAAGACCGACATGGAGCAGCGCCGCCCCATGGACCGCTTGGTATGCGGCGACGTGGGATACGGCAAGACCGAAGTGGCACTGCGGGCGGCCTTCAAGGCGGTCATGGACGGCAAGCAGGCAGCCGTGTTGGTGCCGACCACAGTCTTGGCCCAGCAACATTACCAGACCTTTACCCAGCGGCTCAAGCCCTTTCCCGTTTCGGTGGAGATGCTGTCGCGCTTTCTCACCAGGGGGGAGCAGGAAGCGGTAGTGGACCAGTTGGTCCAGGGCGGAGTGGACATTGTCATCGGTACCCATCGTCTGCTGTCCGACGACGTAGCTTTCAAAGACCTTGGGTTGCTCATCATCGACGAGGAACAACGCTTCGGCGTAGCCCACAAGGAGCGGCTCAAGCAGATGCGCCAGGAGGTGGACGTCCTCACGTTGACGGCCACGCCCATCCCCCGCACGCTGCACATGTCGCTGACCGG
>CBDUWJ010000270.1:0-4441 GCA_965370895.1 uncultured Anaerolineae bacterium
TAGTACTCGCCCCCCAGATCCAGCAGTTGCTCGTGGGCCGATCGCTCCGGCGTGCTGGCCGCCCGCTCTACGATTTCCCCGTCCTGGAGAACAAGCACCTGATCGGCGTTGCGGATCGTGCTCAGGCGGTGGGCAATGACAAAGCTGGTCCGATCCTGCAGCAATTGAGCCAGCGCCCGCTGGATCAGGAGTTCGGTGCGGGTATCCACGCTGCTCGTCGCCTCGTCCAGGATCAACAGGCGGGGATCGGCCAGAATGGCGCGGGCGATGGCGATGAGCTGTCGTTGACCCTGGCTCAGGTTTCGCCCCTTCTCTGAGAGCTCGGTATCGTAGCCCTCAGGCATGCGGGTGATGAACGAATCGGCGTTGGCCTGTTTGGCCGCCTCGATCACCTGCTCGTCGCTGGCATCCAGCCGTCCGTAGCGGATATTGTCCACAATGGAGCCACTAAACAGGAACGTGTCCTGCAAGACGATGCCCATCTGGGACCGCAGGCTGGCGCGGGTTACCTCGCGCACATCGTGGCCATCGATCTCGACCGCGCCCCCCACAGCGTCGTAGAAGCGGCCGATGAGATTGACCAGCGTGGTCTTGCCCGCGCCGGTGGGACCCACCAGGGCGACCGTCTGGCCCGGCTCGGCCACCAGACTCACGTCACGCAGAACGGGTTCCTCGGGCTTGTAGTCGAACGACACACCATCAAAGACCACTCGACCGACGATAGGCGGCATCTCGGCAGCATCGGAGGCGTCGGTCAAATCGGGCTGGGTGTCCATTAGCTCAAAGATACGCTCCGAGCCGGCAAGCGCCGACTGCAACTGGGCATAGAGCTGGGCCAACTGCTGGATCGGATGAAAAAATCGACGTACATAGACGAGGAAGGCAACGATGACACCTACCGTGATCAACGGTGGGTCTTGCAGAGCCAGGTAGCCACCGAAGCCGAGGACAATGGCCAGGCCAATGGTGCTCAGCACATCCAGCGTGGGCGCAAAGGCAGCAAGGGTGCCCTGGGCACTGACGTTGGCATCGCGATTGGCGCGGTTCAGTTCATCAAAACGCTCGAGGTTCTCCTCCTCACGAGCAAAGGCCTGGGCCACCCGCACGCCGGAGATGTTCTCCTCCAGATCGGCGCTCACGCTGCCGATGGTACGCCGCGTCTCGCGAAAAGCACGGCGCGCGCGGCGCGAGAGGATGATTGAAGAGGCGAACATGAAGGGCAGGATGGTAAAAGTCGCCAGGGCGAGCTGCCAGTTCAGGCCGAACATGGCTACCACGATGCCGACGATGAGTAGCACACTGCCCAGCGTCTGCACCAACCCAGCGTTGATCACCTGGCCGATGGTGTCCACGTCATTAGTCAGGCGGCTCATCAGATCGCCGGCTTCGTGCTCGTCAAAGAACTTGAGGGAAAGGGACTGTATTCGGTCAAAGATATCGATCCGCAGCCCATAAAGCACCCTGTTGCCCACATTGATCATGCCATAGAACTGACCATAGGTCGTAGCCCACGACAGGAGGTAGACCACAAGGAGCAGCAGCATGGTGACCGACAGACCGCGCCGGTCGCCGGCAGTGATGAACTCGTCAATGGCCCGGCCGATCAGGTAGGGACCAGCCAATTGCAGCAGGGTGCCCACGATGAGCAGAACAGCCACGCCCAGCAACGGCAGCCCATACGGTTTGAAGTAGACCGCCAGCCGCCGCAGCGTCTGGGCTGAATCCTGAGCCTTTTCATCGCGCGTGTTCCTCATGCCGTGCATGGGTCCGCCACCAAACATCAGGCCACCTCCTCCGCTGCTCCCAGCAAGGTGCGAGGCACTTTTGCAGTGCCTTGCACCTGACTTGCATCTTTTTCGCACAGATCGGACATCAGATCACCCTCCGCAAGACCATCACCCTGGAGCTGCGAGCTGTATATCTCGGCGTAGATGGCGCTGTCGCGCGCCAACTCCTCGTGCGTCCCCTGGGCCGCGATGCGGCCATCATCCAGAACCAGGATCATATCGGCGTCGCGCACAGTGCTGATGCGCTGGGCGATGACAAAGCTGGTCCGGCTCAGCATCAGCTTGTCCAGCGCCTGTTGGATGCGATACTCAGTGTCGACATCCACGCTGCTGGTGCTGTCGTCCAGGATCAGGATGCGCGGGTCGAGGAGCAGCGCCCGGGCGATGGCGATGCGCTGTTTCTGCCCGCCGGATAGGGTCACACCCCGCCCACCCACCTGAGTGTCGTAGCCAGCGGCGAACTCGGTAACAAAGTCGTGGGCCTCGGCTGCCTCGGCGGCGACGACGATCTCGTCCATCGTCGCCTCGGGGCGGCCATAGGCGATGTTATCGCGGATGGTGCCCGTAAAAAGGGTCGTCTCCTGTAGGACCAACCCGATCTGCGAGCGCAGTGAATCCAATGCCACGTCGCGCACATCCACGCCGTCGATCGTCACCGTCCCTCGGGTCACGTCGTAGAATCGGGGGATGAGATTGATGATTGAGCTCTTTCCGGAGCCGGTCGCGCCCAGGAGGGCGATCGTCTGGCCCGGTTCGGCGACAAAGGACACGTTCTTCAGAACCCAATCGTCGCCCGCCAGAGTGGGACCCTGGGTTTCCGAGCCGGCCATACCCATGCCCATCCCCATGCCGGCCATTCCCCCGCCGTCTCCGCCGGGACGCCGTCGACGTTGACGCCCACCAGGGTGGGAGCCCGGCTGCGCATCTCCATCTGGAGACGCACGCTGAGGCTCATCCTTCGGGCCAAAGTAACGGAACCAGACACCCTCAAAGGCTACCCGACCTTTGATGGCGGGCAGCGTGGCGGCATCCGGCTTTTCCGTCACCTCTGACCGGGCGTCGAGGATCTCAAAGACGCGCTCAGCACTGGCCGACGCCTGGGACACCATGGCAATGATCATGCCCAGCATGAACAGGGGGAACATGGTCATCGTGAGATAGCCGTTAAAGGCCACCAACTGGCCTAGGGTCATGTCCTGGCCGATGACGCGCAGGCCGCCGAGCCAGATGACGGCCAGGGTGCCCAGGTTGGCCAAAAGAAAGATCAGAGGAAAACCGCGGGCAAGCAGCTTGCCCACATCGATGCTCTGGTCCATGAGATCCAGATTAGCAGCGGCAAAGCGGTCTCGCTCGTATGGCTCGCGGGCAAAGGCCTTGACCGCGCGCACCCCAGCCAGGTTCTCCTGCAGAACGGTGTTGAGATGGGACAGGTACTGCTGGACCTTGGTGAACAGGGGACGGGCCAGGGTGGCAAAACGGACAAAGACGATCATGGTTAGCGGCATCAGGACCAGCATGATGAGGGCCAGTTGCCAGTCCAGGGAAAAAAGCAGAATCAGACTGCCGATGATCATGATCAGGGCAGTGATGAACATGATGAACCCACGCCCGACGAACATCTGCACCCGGTCCACATCGTTTGTGGCGCGGGTGAGCAACTGGCCTGTCTGGGCCCGATCGTGGTAACCGAAAGAGAGTCTCTGGATCTTTTCGTACAAGACGTTGCGCAGATCGTAGGCCACGTTCTGTGAGGCTTTGGCCGCCCAGAAGCCCTGCAGGAAGGAGAAAACCGCGCGCACCAGCGCCACACCAATCATGGCCAGCGATCCCCAGACGATAACGTCCACCGCCTTTTTGTCGATGCCGTCGTCAATGATCCGCCCGGTCAGGGCGGGGATGATCAGGTTCAGAAGGGAGGCCAGAAGCAGGCAGACAAAGGTCCCCAGCGCCAGTGGCCAGTAGGGTTTCAGATAGCCGAGGGCTCGTGCCAATGATTTCATGCTTGCCTCCACTCAGGGCCGGCCAGGCCGTCCATCAGAAGGTCTACGACGCGCTCAAATTGGCCCCACGCCGGTGGGTCCTGGCCATCGCCGCGGCAGGGCGCCATCCGCCGAAAATAGGCGATGCGCAACAGGTCACTCACCAGCTCGGCATCCACGTCGGCGCGGATCTCGCCACAGGCCTGTGCCTCGCTCACCAGATCGGTGAGCAGACCAAAGAGTTGGCGTTTGGCCCGGTGAGGCGGCGGGGGGGGATTGCGCAGGTGCGCGGCAAACGCGCGCTGGACCAGCCTGATGTCGCGGGCGCTCTGTTCGTGCAAAAGGCGCACGAGCAGCTTGATCCGGGCCACTGGGCTAGCAGGCGCCCCCTGGCTCACGTCCAGGGCAGCGCGCAACTGCTCGACGCGCCACACGGCCAGCTCACCCAGGAGCGCCTCTTTCGAGGGAAAGTAGTTGAAAAAGGTTCCCTTGGCGACGTCGGCCCTATCGGTGATCTCCTCCACGGTCGTGGCGCGATACCCTTTCTCGCGAAAGAGGGTCAATGCCGCCTCCAACAATCCCTGGCGCGTTTCCAGTTTTTTCCGTTCCCGGCGGGACAACGTTTGGTCCATATGCGCCCACGCTCCAATCATGACCCCATAACAAACTTGACCG
>CBDUWJ010000271.1:0-4433 GCA_965370895.1 uncultured Anaerolineae bacterium
CCAGCCAGGCGCCAGGCAGTCCCAGCGGCGCAACCTACGCCTGGGTCGACGCCGGCGCGGCGGCAGGGCAGACCCACTACTACCTGTTGGAGGACGTGGACGTCCGCGGCCAGACGACACAGCATGGGCCGGTATCGGCCACACTGCGACCCACGACACTATATCGGATCTATCTGCCGCTCGTGAACAGGTAGGTATTCAACGCGCAGCGAACGTCATGCCCCGACTCTGGAGGCCGCCGGGATCGGGGCATGAGCGTCTTGACGCTTGGTGCGGCCTGGAGATTGCCAGTCCAGTTGATCTACCTCAACTGGGCGCAGGCATCGTGTTGGGATGCTTGAGGATTCCGCCGGGCAGCGCGACTGCCCAACTTGACAAGAACACCCTCCACGGGTATAATCTCTGACGTTGGTCAAGTTAATCGGTTTGGCATCTTTCACCGCTCCGATTCACGAAATCGGGGCGGTGCTTTTTTGTGCCAGCCTGGACCAATTCACAGGTACCATACCTGAACCTATCACAGGGCCGAGAGTGCGACTTGGCTCAATGCAGTCAAGGAGTACTGAATTTGAATTTCGAACATTTTTCTTTCAATCCGCGCATCAGCGCGGGCATCAAGTCACTGGGGTACACCACGCCGACCCCCATCCAGCAGCAGGCGATCCCCGCCGTGCTCAAGGGGCGCGACGTGCTGGGCACAGCACAAACCGGCACCGGGAAAACCGCGGCCTTTGTCCTGCCCATTCTGCAGCGGCTGAGCAAAAGGCCGTTGGGGCCGGTACGGGTCCTCATCGTAGCACCCACACGCGAGCTTGCCGAACAGATCCACCAGGCGACTCTCGATCTGGGCAAGCACACTCCGGTGCGCAGCGTCACCGTCTATGGCGGCGTCAGCAAGAACCGCCAGGTCGAGGCCTTGCGGCGCGGCGCAGAGATCGTCGTTGCCTGCCCAGGCCGTCTACTCGATCTGGCCGGCGACGGCCACATTGACCTATCTCACGTCGAGGTACTGGTCCTGGACGAATCCGATCGCATGTGCGACATGGGCTTCCTGCCCGACATTCGTCGCATTCTGAAGCTCGTGCCGGCGCGACGCCAGACGCTCTTCTTTTCGGCCACGATGCCCCAGGATATCCGCGAACTGGCCGACAGCATTCTCAAGGACCCGGTTACCGTGCAGATCGGCCTGATTGCCCCGGCCAAGACCGTTTCCCACGCTCTCTATCCCGTTTCGCAAGGCCTCAAGAAACAACTGCTGCTGGCTACACTGGAACAGACGGCGACAGGCCGCGTGCTGGTCTTTACCCGAACCAAGTATCGCGCCCGCAACCTGGCTCGCGACCTGGAAAAACGCAGGTATCGCGTAGCGGCGCTGCAAGGCAACCTGTCGCAGAATCGGCGCCAGGAGGCGATCAACGGTTTTCGCAATGGCAAGTACGACATTCTCGTCGCCACCGACGTTGCTGCGCGCGGCATCGACGTGGAAGATATCTCGCACGTGATCAACTTTGACATGCCCGACACCGTGGATGCCTACACGCACCGCATCGGGCGCACCGGCCGCGCCCACAAGACCGGAGAAGCCCTAACCTTCATGGCTCAGGGCGATGAGCCGTTGGTGCGCGCCATCGAAAAGGTGCTGGGCAAACGGATCGAACGGCGGCGATTGCCCGGGTTCAACTATGGCAGCTTTGTGCCGGAACGCCAAGCGCAGGGGAACCGCCCGAACCAGTCGCAAAGGAAACGATCAAACCCCAAGCACAACCGGAGCCGTAATAGTCGGGAACGTCGAGCAACCGCTGCCCTCGGCAGTAGAAACTGACGAACAACAAGTCTCCAGGGGCACGAGCTTGGACGGCAAAGGACCTAGGGCAATCGCATTTGGAAAGCACCCCAACGAGATCTGTCATTCTGAGGAGCGACAGCGACGAAGAATCTCCACTTGCGCAGGCGAAACCGAGATTCTTCGCTCTCTGCGGTCGCTCAGAATGACAAATGCGGTTGCCCTGCAAAGGACCTTCGAATCAGAAGTGGGTCAAGACCGGACGGTACGCGTTATATCAGTAGATAGCGACTGACGGGGCGCTTTAGCCACGCCCCGCCAGGATGGTACAACCGTCAAGCAGGCACGACTGCTCACACAATCGCCATAGGACGGCCGGCGCAAGGCGTCGGCTCCATGCGTGTGTTGGGACGTGCTGAATGGACTGATAAGCGCGCTATTGAAGCGCTTTTTCTGCTCTTGAGATTTGACTCCACTCCTTCACAGTTAGTAGTCGCGCAGTATCGACGGCAGATAGATACTACCGAGTGCCCGGGGGCGAGGGATCGCAGCCAGAGCATAGCCGAACCGATCGCCGGTTTCGGCCGTCCCCTGAAGGCCCCCGCTGCCCTGGTGCCACAACTGGTCACGGGCGGCCCTGAGTCCCGAACCCGAGCCATACAAAACGTTCACGGCGCCAGCCTGGTCCGTGGTTCCGATGGCCTCGTATGGAACGCCTATGGCCAAGTCGTCACACGCATCGCCGTCAAAGTTACCAGCGGCCAGGGCATACCCGAACCGATCGTCGGCTTCCTCCCTGCCCTCGATGCCTGGGGTATCTTGACGCCACAACTGGCCTCCCATAGTGCTGAGACCGCTGGCCATGCCGTACAAGACCTGCACGATGCCGGTGTCCGGCAGGTTCCAGTGCTCGTATGGTACCCCCACGGCCAGGTCCTTGCGGCCATCGCCGTCAAAGTCGCCGGCGGTCAAGGCAAACCCGAAGCGATCCTTGTCCTCGGCGAGGCTCCCGATACCTGCAACGTCCTGGTGCCAGTAGTCGCTGCCTACACTGGTGATCCCGGTGTCCGAGCCGTACAAGACGTTCACGGCCCCGGCGTCCACGACCGCCGGGCTGCCGATGTCCTCATAAGGCACGCCTACCGCCAGGTCGGCATAGCCGTCGCCGTCAAAGTCGCCGGCGGTCAGGGATGAGCCGAAGAGATCGTTGTCGTCAGCCCTGTCCGCAACGCCTGAACGGTCCTGATGCCAAAAGTCGTTGCTTGCACGAGTGATGAGCCCGCTGGTACTGCCATAGTAAACTTCCACGGCTCCCGTGTTCGGTACGCTTCCCAGATCTTCAGAGGGGATGCCCACGGCCAGGTCGTCGCGGCCATCGTTGTCAAAGTCGCCGGCGGCCAGGGCTTTCCCGTAGTGATCGCCGGTCTCGGCCGCGCCTCCCTGGTTCCAGACCCTGCCCGCGGCAGTAAGCCCGCTGGCCGAGCCATACATGACCATCATGCCACCGGCATCTACCACGGTGCCAATGTCCTCGTCGGGGATGCCTATGGCCAGGTCGTCATAGCCATCGCCGTTAAAGTCGCCAGCGGCCAGGGCATACCCAAAGTGATCGCTGGGCTCAGCGCCGCCAGCCATGCCGGGCTCGTTCTGGTTCCAGTACTGGTTGCCCGCCACGTTGAGACCGCTGGCTGAGCCATATATTACGTTGACGGCGCCGGCCCGGGCCACGCTTCCGACGCCCTCATGTGGCACGCCCACGGCCAGGTCAAAGTACCCATCGCCGTCAAAGTCACCTACGGCCAAGGCTCTCCCGAAATACTCGTGTGGTTCGGAATCGCTACCGTTCAGGCGGTTCTGGATCCAGTACTCATTGCCCGTGCCGGACAGTCCGGTGGACGTACCATACACGACGCTTACACTGCCAGCGTCTGTGGTGGTCGAGACATTCTCGTATGGCACGCCGATAGCCAGGTCGGTGTAACCGTCGCCGTCAAAGTCCTGGGGGCTGGCCGAGAGGGAGCTGGGCCCGGCGGCCAAGGCCAGCACTAGCGCCAAGATCACCGCGCCGATGAGATTCCGTTGCTTGTTCATTGCATACCTCCTGCAAACTGGGGCCTTTTCTGCTCGCGCAGGCTGCAAACCTGCACTGGGACAGCGGGTAACACATCCGCCGCGAGCGAGGACATCACAAGCCTCGCCACTCGTCCGAAATCGAAAAGTCTATGATCCCCGTGAAGGATTGTTGCCTACCCTTTCATTGCACTCACCCCCTTATCAACTGCTTACTTGGACCTGGCCCGCTGCTCCGTCTGTGCTGAGCATACTCCAAGCATACGGTTTTCGCATCGGACAGATCGCGTACTCGCTCCGTACAATGAGACGCATTTCGTTCTCTCTCGCCTTCATGCCTCTCGCTTCCATTATGCCACATAACCGGTAAAGCCGCAAAGGCGCCGCCCAACGGTCTGGAGCTGAGCGGTGGAGACGAATTTGCCCCCGAGAAGGCTGTCTGGCTGTTGGCGAATAGCGGCCAGCCGCTGTCGACAACCAGAGCTCAGGAAACCATAGTAGCGCACTTGGCCTTTGGGCAGGACATGCTGCAAGAGCCGCCGGATGAACTCCTCAGCGGAAAGGGTGCAGGTCTTGAGTT
>CBDUWJ010000272.1:0-4405 GCA_965370895.1 uncultured Anaerolineae bacterium
CAATAACTCTGCCCGACCTTGGAGGCGGTGGCCTGAAGGCTGAACCCCTGCTTGAACAGGCCGCAATCTGGTGGGCCTGGCATTGACGTAAGCTCCCTTAAAATCTCCCGACTGCCAAATCTTAAGATTCGGGGCCGCGGCAAGAGAGTCGCATACTAGATGTTGGGTATCTGCTCCCCTCAGCCCCTAGATGTAGTTTGGTCTGCCGTTTGCACTGACAGCTATCGGAGCCTGAACCCGCCAACTCGGCTTGCACCCGGTTCGAATTTCTGTTACAATGGCACACGACCATAGAACGGGCAAAGAGTGCATTGGCTCAGTTGACAAGTCCCGGCCGGCCGTCTCTGGTGATTCTGGTTTGAAGCGTGAACCCAGTTGGACAGTGGAGATCGCCTTCCCAGTCTTTGCCTTTACCTCAGGGCCAAACCGCTCTGTAATCGAAATCAGCAGTGGAGCCTGACCAATTTGATGTTCTCCGTGGCGAGGGCCTACGACTCTACGCCACCTTGGTGGCGCATTGCTGTTGGGCTGTCATCCAGCCAGCATCCCGTTCTCAGGAAGCGTGGTCGCAACAAAGTCCAGGGCACATCGAGGAAAGTGTGGGCTCCAAAGACAACATAGACCAGACATCGGACCTTTCGTTGGTCGACGCTCAGAAGCAATGGCAGGCTGCCCTTGGGGAATTGCAGTTGCAGATGACCCGGGCCACATTTGACACATGGCTACGGGGTAGCCGGGTGATAGCCTGCGAAAGAGCTGCAGGATGCGAAGAGACCGCAGGATGCGAAAGAGCCGCAGGATGCGAAGGCAGGACCCTTACCATCCTTGTGCGACATGCCTACGCCGTAGACTGGCTACAAAACCGCCTGCTACCCACTATCAAACGGACACTGCGCCGGTATGCCGGTCCTGACGTGGAAGTGGTGTTCACGGCTCGCGCCCAAGATCCCGAGGAGAACCTGGTATTGGTGGCCGAAACCGTGCACCAGGCTCACGACGCGGCCAGAAGCTCGGACCCTGCCCCTGCCCATCACAACGGGACCGGGGGAGGCGTTCGCACCAACGGCCGACCCTCCACCACACTCAACCGCCGGTATACCTTCGGCTCCTTTGTTGTGGGTGCAAGCAATCGCCTGGCCCACGCGGCCTGCCTGGCCGTCGCAGAGAACCCGGCCCATGCCTATAACCCACTATTCCTCTACGGTGGTGTGGGCCTGGGCAAAACGCACCTGTTGCACGCACTGGGCCATGCAGCCCAGCAAGAGAATCTGTCAGCCCTCTACGTATCCTCTGAGTGGTTCACCAATGACCTGATCAACGCTATCCGTTCCCAAAAGACCGAGGAATTCCGGGGAAAGTATCGCAACATCGACGTCTTGCTGGTCGATGATATTCAGTTCATTGCGGGGAAGGAGCGAACTCAGGAGGAATTCTTCCACACCTTCAACACGTTGCACGACGCGGGCAAGCAGATTGTTGTCTCCTGCGACCGGCCTCCCAAAGCACTGGTTGCACTGGAAGACCGCCTCCGCTCCCGTTTTGCCTGGGGACTGATCGCCGATGTCCAGCCGCCCGATTTTGAGACCAGAATTGCCATCCTGCGGGCCAAGGCCGAGAGCACTCTCGGTTACAGCGCTTCGGTGCAGGTACCGGGTGAAATCCTGACCTACATCGCCCGCAAGATTCCCAGCAACATCCGTGAATTGGAGGGAGCACTTAACCGGGTCCTGGCCCATGCCCGGCTTATGCAGGCCCCCTTGACCCTCGACACGGCACAGGCTGCCCTGGATAGTATCCTCGCTCACTCGTCAGACCTGTCGCCCGAAAAGATCCTCTCGACTGTGGCGGAGCATTACAATCTTTCCCAGGAGCAACTGGTCGGGCGAAGCCGGGTCAGGGCCGTGTCCACTCCCCGGCAGCTCGTCATGTACCTTATCCGCGAGGAGACCGGCACCTCTCTGCCGCAGATTGGGCAGCTCCTGGGCGGACGGGACCACACGACTATCATGCATGGTTGTGACAGGATGAGCGTCCAGATCGAGACTGACGAGCAACTCCGCCGCGATTGGCTAACGATCAAGCAGATGCTGTCGGAGGGCACAGCGTCTCGCTAGTCGAATGCCAACCGGCCCTTCACATCACGGACCGACTATGTGAACCGTCTCCGGCAGAACGAGACGGTTCCCCAGCGATGCGCCATCCGGCCCAGTAGCTGGCAGCCAGGTGGACTCGCCGAAGGGGTGCAGACTGATCGTCAATCGATAGAGCCCTGGCTGACCATAGTCAGGCACCGGCAGAAGGTGGCGCGAGGCCAGGGGCACACCTGGCTCCCAACGATCCGTGGTGTCGCGACCGGCAGTCGGCGAGCCATCGGCGTACATCAGAAACTGATCCTTCTCGTCGACGAGCTGAATAAGGGCCAGCAAATCCCGGTCCACCGGTCGTAGTCCCTGCCAATAGAGGTAGAGGACTAGCCTTCCCCCAGGCTGCACCTGATCGTTTTCCAGACGATACCCCAACAGGCGGACACCATCCCAGTCGACACCCAGGGACGTAGCGGCGGCCAGCTCTGCGCTGGTGGCCGCGGGTGGCCGAGCGTGGACCGGTGCGATGTAGCGAATGGGCGTGAGGACCGCCAAAACCAGCATCCCTGCCGCCAATCCTCCCAGCACCCAATTCTGTGCCCGCCCGTGCGCCCACCAGGCCCAGCCGGCAACCAGGACCAGCATCACCGTGGGCAAGATTGGATAGATGAGCCGGCCCTGGTCGGTGCCCAACACGGTGGCGGTCCATTGCACCAGGGAGCCCAGCGTGATGGCAGCGTGAAGGCCTAACAGGGCCAGGGTCCAGCGAGTCGCGCTATCGAGCGAGCGCCAGCGGCGCACCAGCCACACGACAAAGCCACTCAATCCCACCAGGCACACCGCACCGATGATCCAATAGATCACGTCGTCGAAGGCGATGCCAATCCAGCCCAGCCAGAAGGAACGAAAAACCCCCGTGAACAGCCAAGCCAGCACGTTCGGGGTTAGCGGACCTGGGCGCAGGGCGTGGGTATCCCGCAGGAAGGACCAGCCCATAGGGTCGCCGTACAGCACCCAGTTGCGGGCGAAATACCACCCTGAGAGCAGCGCGGCCACACCGATGGCTAGAAGCAGCCCGCCGGCGGCAAGCTGCACCCGTTTTCGGGCACCCCACGCTGGACACCTGGCACTTGACACCACGATCGCCAGCCCGACGACGGGCAGCAGGACAATGATATTTGCCTTGCTCAGGAGCCCCAGGCCCAGCAACAGACCCAGAAAAGCACTACGTCTCCAAATTTGCGCGCGTTCCGTGTCGTGAAGCAATGCGGCCATCTGCCACAGCACCAAGGCCGAAAACGCGATGGCAGCATTGTCATTGTTCGCCACGGCGGACAGAAAGAGAAATTGGGGCGTGAAGGCGGTCAGCGCGGCCATGGTCAAAGGGATAGCGGGTTGGGTAGGGAAGAGGACGCGGCCCAGCCGGTAGACGGCCCACACGGTTACGGCACCCAAGGCAATAGACAGCAACCGGACCAGATGCCAGGCCAGCGCCCAGCCGCGGTAGGGCCAGGCTTCGTCAGCGCTGTGGAGGAGCAGGTTCTTTGGCGCACGGGGGTCAGCCACGTCAAAGTACGCGTTGGTGCGGATGGCAAAAGGAGCATCCGGCAGGTCGTCGCCCCAGAATGTGAGAGCTGCACCCAGCGCGTAGTAGAGGGGTGGCTGCCAAGCTTCGTGTTCGTCAGTAGTAGTAGGCAGGCGGCCGTGCTGAGCCAGGTAGCGGATGTATGTAAAGTGGGGAACCTCATCCGGCGCTTCGCCCAGGGGGATAGTCACGCTGTACCAGGTCGTCAGGGCGACGTATGAGAACAGCACGGCAGCAAGCAGCACCCAGGACCGGTCACGTCGCCAGCTCATGGGGACACTACCTCGATCTCGCCCAGGAGGACGCGGCCGCCAGCATTGCCGGCCGGTGCCTCCGCCGAGAGGACAGCCAGGTTGCGGAGCGTCGGGTATTCGTACATGCCAGCCCATAGGAGATAGCGGCCGGGCGCGAGATCGGCAGGCAGGGCCAGACGATGGGTGTCGGGCACCAGTTCGCCCGGTAGCCAGCGGGTGGTGGGCGTAAAGCCGCCCCCGGGGTCACCGTCGTGCTGGGCCGGCTGGCGGGTCAGGGCTGCATCCGTGAGGTGGACGAAGGTCTTGTAGTCCTGGTCCAGATGAGACAATGCCCGCCAATAAAGCGTGACATCGATCGAGTCACCAGGGCGATAGCCGGTCTTGCCGATGCCAGAGGTCGATGGTACATCGGTGTAGGCCGATGGCCCATCGGTGAAGGCCAGTAACTCCACGGAATCCGCCAGGTTGGCGTTGACCTGGTT
>CBDUWJ010000273.1:0-4376 GCA_965370895.1 uncultured Anaerolineae bacterium
GTGGCGCGGCCCTGGAGTGGGGGTTGATGCTGATCGCGGTGCTGGCGACAGCTCTGGGCATCTTTGCCGCCTACGTCGCATACGTACCCGAAAGCGCAATATCCATCCGCAACTGGGGACTGGCTGGGCGGATAACCAAGCGCGCGCGGACAAACGGCGTCCGTCGGCTCTACGACGTGGTCTACAACGCGTACTATGTGGATAGGGCGTACACGGAGGCCATCGTCAAGCCGTTACGCATGCTGGGCGACGTTCTGGCTGACGCGGTGGAACTGCAAGGCATAGATGGCGCGGTCAATGGCCTGGCCCGGATCGTCGAGCTGTCCGGCGAGGGAGTGCGGCGGTTGCAGACCGGCCTGGTGCGCAACTATGCCCTGGCGATGGTGGTTGGTGTGGTGGCGGTGCTAGCCTATTTCATCGTTCGGAGTCTATCGGGATGGTAGCATGATGTACTCATCTGGGGCGTACCACCAATACCTATGCCTGGAGGATCTGACGGGATGAATCAGCTTGGCTTCCCGCTTCTGTCCATAGTCATCTTTTTGCCCCTCGTTGGCGGCTTGGTGACCCTGTTCCTGGGCCGTATCAACAATGCGCGTGGCCGGAGGGCAATCAAGGTCTGGGCGCTGGTTGTGACCCTGGTCGACCTGGCCCTGGCCTGCGTGCTGCTGGGCTTTTTCGACTATGGCGCGGCTGGGATGCAGTTTGTGGACCGGTTCGTTTGGATCGAAGCGCTGGGCATCAGTTTCTCCGTCGGAGTGGATGGCATCAACCTCTGGCTCTTGCTGCTGACGGCCCTGCTCAGCCCGGTGGCCGTGCTTCTCTCCTGGAAGTTCATGGATGACCGCCCGGAGGCCAACCGACCGGAGCTCGACCGCCAGCCGCGCGCATCCACGGGATTCGACACCCGCGCGTACATATTTTTCCTACTAGCCCTAGAGACCGGCGTGCTGGGCGTGTTCGCATCGCTAGACCTGGTTCTGTTCTTCATTTTCTGGGAAGCGATGCTGGTGCCAACCTATTTCCTGATCGCCCGCTGGGGTGGCGAGCGGAGGGTCTATGCCGCCCTCAAGTTCTTCCTCTACACCATGGCCGGCAGCGCGCTCATGTTGGTGGCTATCATTGCCCTGGGGGTACTCAACTACCAAAGCACAGGCGTGCTGACTTTTGACTTACAGGCGTTCTACAATCTGCCCCTGGAGCGGACGGCCCAGATCTGGCTCTGCGGGGCCTTCCTCCTGGCCTTTGCCGTCAAGGTGCCCATCTGGCCGCTGCACACCTGGCTGCCTGACGCGTACGTCGAATCGCCTACGCCGGTGACGATATTGCTGGCCGGGGTGCTGTCCAAGCTGGGCATCTATGGGCTGATCCGCTTTTGCCTGCCCCTCTTCCCCGATGCTGTGGAAGCCTTCCAACCCTGGATCTGGCTGTTGGCCATCATCGGCATCCTGTACGGTTCCCTCGTCGCCCTGGTCCAACGCGACATGAAGCGGCTGGTGGCTTACTCCAGCCTGGCCCATATGGGCATGATCGTGGCCGGAGTGTTGGCCGTCAACGCCCAGGGGGTGGAGGGGGCACTGCTTCAATCGGTCTCCCACGGATTGACCGTGGCAGCCCTGTTCATTCTTGTGGGCTTTCTTGAGTCACGGCGGGGCACCCGCATCATCGACGATTTTGGTGGGTTGTGGAAGAGCCTCCCACTCTTTGGTACCTTGCTGTTGACGGTCATCATGGCCTCCATTGGTCTGCCGGGGTTGAGCGGTTTTCCAGGCGAGTTCACCCTGCTGCTCGGCGTCTTTCAGGAGAGTTGGGTGGCCGCGGCGTTTGCTACATTGGGCATTGTGTTGGGGGCCTGGTATATGCTGAATCTGTTCCGTCAGACCTTTGCCGGACCCATCGACGCCTCGGGTACGAGGTTCGAGAATCGAACCCTGCCGGATCTGCGCCGCCGCGAGGCGGTGATCCTCCTGCCCTTGGTGGTTCTCATGTTCCTCATCGGCATCCTACCCAACCTGATCCTGCTTCCCACCGAGGCAGCGGTCGAAGGGTTGCTGAACCGGGCAGACGAGCGCCGCGTGGGCCTGTTGGGTGACTCGGGCACGAGCGCTTGGTCCACCAACCCTCAGGATGAGGGCGATCATCCTGAGCGCCGGCTCTCAGCCCACAACGGCTCGTCCACGGCCCTAAGGGACGCGTCGTCCCAGGACACGCTCGCCAACGTCCCTCGGGGACGTATCGTCAAACCTCCAACCTCCAACTCCCAATCGTTGCTGGACGGTTTGCGCTAGAGGAGACTGCATGGAGATCGCGATTCCATCGCTGGACGTGCTCGTCGTCGCCCCAGAGATCGTGGTGTTCATCACCGCGTTGCTGGTGATGGTGAGCGATCTCTTTCTCCCCAGGGAGCACAAGAGCCGATTGGCCTGGCTGAGCTTGGTAGGCATCCTGGTGGCCGCAGGTCTGTCCTGCTACATCGCAGTTCTTCCATCACAGGTCTTTCCGGGACACGCCGGTGACATGCTAGTCGCTGATGGCTACGCTCTGTTCTTCAACCTCGTCATCCTGACCGCTGCAGCTTTGGCCATCCTCTTCTCGGTGGAGTATGTGTCGCGTGTGGAACAGGCGCCGCGTATGGGCCTGGTCCAGGGCGAGTATTACACGCTACTGCTCCTGTCCACGACGGGGATGATGCTCATGGCCGCCGCGGTCAACCTGATGACCATCTTTCTGGCCCTGGAGATCCTGTCCATTGCCCTCTACGTGCTAGTGGGACTAAACCGTGCCGACCGTCGCTCGGCCGAAGCAGCGCTCAAGTACTTTCTTCTGGGCGCATTTGCCAGCGGATTTTTGCTCTATGGGATGGCGCTGATCTACGGCGAGACTGGCACCACCACCCTGGCTGGCATGCGCCTGGCCTACAGTCAGGCATACCAGGTGGCCTCGCCTGGCAGTGAGTTTCCAGCGCTCTTGACGGTGGGACTGGGGCTGATGCTCGTTGGCCTGGGCTTTAAGGTGGCGCTAGTCCCCTTCCACATGTGGGCGCCAGACGCCTACCAGGGCGCCCCCACTTCGGTCACGGCCTTTATGAGTGTCGGGGCCAAGGCTGCTGGATTCGCTGCCTTGGGCCGGGTTGTGCTCTACGCTGCCGGCCCAGAGTCGATCGGCGATCTCTATCTCGACTGGGGTTGGCTGCTGGCTATCCTGGCTGCCCTGACGATGACAGTGGGCAACCTGGCCGCGCTGCGCCAGACCAACCTGAAGCGGATGCTGGCCTATTCCGGTATCGCCCACGCTGGCTACATTTCGGTGGGTCTGGCAGCGGGCAACGAACTGGGCGCCAGTGCCGTGCTCTTTTATCTCTTTGCCTACGCCTTTATGAACGTGGCAGCCTTTGCAGTGATCATCGCCGTGGGAAGATCTGGGGGCTCGACCGAGGGGGGCGAGACGTTAGCCGACTTTGCCGGGCTGGCCGCCCGTAAGCCGGGGCTGGCAGCGGCTATGACCCTCTCTATGCTCTCGCTGGCAGGAGTGCCGCCCCTCGTCGGTTTTCTGGCCAAACTCTACATCTTTACCGCCGCCGTCCAAGCCGGGCTGGTCTGGCTGGCAGTCTTGGGTGTGATCAACAGCGTCATCTCGGCCTATTACTACCTGCGGGTGGTTGTCGCCATGTATCTGAAAGAGGGCGAGCCAGCACAGGCTGCCGCAACACCCGTCTGTCCGGCGCTCCAGGTGGGTGTGGGGCTGGCCTCTGTAGCGATCGTGATCCTGGGCATCTGGCCCGGGCCGATCCTTGACCTGGCCCGTGCGGCGGTCATGGCGCTGATAGGACCCACAGCGCCGTGACGACACTGTCGGCCATAGTCACTCGGCCGGGTACCTCGTCACATTGCCATTTCTCAAGCTCGCAGGCGATGCAAGTCTGATTTGATGACTGTCATTTGGCTTGACGGGGTCGCGGAAGCGTGCAATATCCATTCTGATCAGTAGAGAACAGTCCCGCGCCATTCTTGCCTACCTCGTAATCTGCAGCCGCCTTGGATGTGGTCAGGCACCGCTACGCTTCAGCCTGGTTCCCTCCTGCTCCCACTTTGCCCTTAGTGGACGATGAGGTCAAGCTCGTCGATGGAGACGTCGAATGGACGGGCGAATTGCCCGCCAGTGATGCCATGCAAAGCAGTATCGTGGTCCGGGTGCTGCATACTGGAGACTATGAGATCGCCGGATCATTCGAGGGACGCACCAGAGACGGAACCTCCGTCTCGGATTTCCAGACTTGGCAACTGGTCGTCCAAGAGTAGACGCCATGCCCAGGGGGCACGTCCAGGGATGAGGATCTGCGGCTTGGGGCCTGTGCCTGATCAAAGCCCAGCGGACGC
>CBDUWJ010000274.1:0-4370 GCA_965370895.1 uncultured Anaerolineae bacterium
GCGAGTTCGGCTGCCTCTCGGGTTTTTCCCAGGGCTGCCCGTCCCGTTATCAGCAGCCGGACGTGTTTGCGCAGGTCCTCGACATCGACGGCACGTCGATCGATCCAGTTCACCTGCCCACCTCGCCCCAGCCGTTGCCGGAGCGCCTGGAGGGTGATCGGCCGCAACTCCTTGGTCTCGCGCAATGAGAACTCTCTAGCTTGTTTACTGCTCATGGCTCACCACTCCAAATCATCAGTCGCGCCTAATGACCGTTTCTCCTCCACAGCCTCATCCCCTCTTGGCTCCCCGTCACACAAGCGCCTGCACTCACCGGTGCAGGTCGAGCTTTCGAGCCTGGTACAAGGCTTGGGTCCCCCTAGAGCTTTCACGCTCACTGAAAGGCTCATGCGAGCCGCCCTGGCCACAAGGTGTACAAACCACCAGCACAGCGCCGGGCTCACAACAGCATCCCCGGCGGGATGTCGCCTCTACGCGCAATCCCTCGACCCGAGAAGCATACGTATTCTCATGAATACAAGGATTATACCATAATATCGTAAAACATGCAAGGTTGCAGGTGGAAATGCCCTAAAACGCGTCGCCGTCCTTCTAATCACCACGGGACGCAAAACACCTCGATGAGAGGAGGGGAGAGGTCAAGAGCCGACGAACTCGTGTTTGACGGGCATCCTGTAGCCAAAGAGCCACCCGTCGAGTCGCAGGTCATCGACCAGACCCCGCAATAGGCTCATGGGTACGTACGTGTAGGTGTCAATCAAGCAGGGCAGGATGGCGCCACCCCCGCAGTCCACTACATCTGGCGCATCCCACTATGCCAGGATAAGGTCCACAAGTCCCACTGCGACTATGTCCAGTCCCTTTATGACAACTGCGCCCCGGGGAATCAACTCACCCAGGGCGCGAGTGTTATGACAAGAGCATTGGTCAATACGACATCAGCTAGCTTTGGCGCTAGCTTCCCTACTCCTCTCGGCCTGACTACCCAGCGCGGATTGAGCGGGGCCATCCACTGTCCTTGCCACGGTGCTATAGGTCGTCGTCCCAGTCGTCCTCGTCGTCGTCGTCGTCGAACAGATCGTCGTCCCCGTCGGTCCAACCGATCTCATCGTCCTCTATCTCCGCAAGCTCGAGGTCGCCCATGTCCTGGAAGGTCAGGCACCCGACGTCCGGCTCGTATTCGATCTCCTCCGAGGTACAGATTCCCTGCTGCCAAAACAGGCACGTAGATGCCCGGCAAATGATCTGTGTCATCCCTCCGCCTCCCTTGCATTTCGCAAATAGAGCCCTTCCAGCAAATCGACCACGCCGGCAGCATCGTCCAGAGAGAACTGCGGCACCGCCATGTCCACCGGATAGTCAGTCATGATCGCGATCAATTCTTCAGGCCGGCACAACAGCTCCGTGCCCTTTTCCAGGCGGGTTACTTCGATCTTTGGTTTGTCCCCGCGTTTGTAGCCCTCCGTGATGACCAGATCCACGTCACCCATCAACCGCACGACATCGTTGAGTGGCATCTCCCCATCCAATTGGCGGATGAGGGCCATCTTGCGCGGGCCAGAGATCGCCACCACATCGCTTCCGGCGCGGGCATGGCGCCACGAATCCTTTCCCGGCTTGTCCACGTCAAACCCATGTGCATCATGTTTGACCGTGCCCACCCTATACCCTCGCCGCTTGATCTCACGAATGACCTGCTCCAGCGCTGTGGTCTTGCCCACACCCGATTTTCCCACCATGGAAATCACAGGTACGCGTCCATCTTTGCTCATGTGCCCGTACCCTCCGGCCAGTCGAGCATCTGCACCATGACCTCGCTGCCGGCCTCCAGTCGCAGGGTTCCTTCGGGCACGACGGCCAGGCCGTTGGCTTTGGCCATGGAGGTCAACACCCCCGATCCCTGACCGCCAGTGGTCCGGGCATGATAGCGCCCCTCTCGCCGGGTGACGACGACCCGGACAAAGGCGCGTCGCCCACTATTCGTGAGCGTCTTGTCCAGGATGGCCCGCACCGTGGGCTTGGTCAGGTCGGCGTGCCCCAACATTCTGAGGATCGCGGGCCGGGCGAATTGCTCAAAGGAGACCATGGCCGACACCGGGTTACCTGGCAGGCCGATCAAGGGAACCTGTCTCCCGGGTTCCTTCCCGGACAGCAGTCCAAAGGCTAGCGGTTTGCCCGGTTTCATGCGTACTTGCCAGAACTGCATCTGTCCCTCGGCGTCGAGGACGTCTTTTACCACGTCGTAATCACCCACTGAGACACCGCCGGAGGTCAGGAACAGATCCGCAGCTTGCTCCAGGCCGGCGCGGATCTTGGCCGTCAGGTCGTCAGCGGTATCACGAGCGATTCCCAGCCGGATTGGGACACCGCCGGTGCGCGTGACGAGTGCGGCATTGGTGTACTCGTTGGAATTGCGGATCTTGCCTGGCGCCAGCGGTTCGTGAACCTCTAGCAGCTCGTCGCCTGTGGCCAGGATGGCCACTCTGGGCCGCCGGTGCACCAGCACCGTGTCGTGCCCCAACGAGGCCAGGACGCCGATCTCCTGGGGACGGATCAGCCGCCCCGGCGCCAGCGCCTGTTCGCCCAGGCGAATGTCCTCGCCAGCAGGGCGGACGTGATCTTGGGGCTGCATGGCCTTGCGCACCTCGATCTCGCGGGCTGGGCTCGTCAGTCTCGTTTCCTTGGACCGGTCGAAATCGCTGGTATCCTCATACGGCACCACAGCATCGGCCCCGTCGGGTAACGGCGCGCCGGTCATGATACGGACCGCGGTCCCCTGCTCCACCTGCATTCCGGCCACGTAGCCGGCTGCCACGCTGCCTACGACGGTCAGGGAAACCGGCGATTCGGGCGCCGCGCCAACGATGTCGGCAGACCGCAACGCGTAGCCGTCCATGGCTGAATTGTCAAATGGTGGGATGTCCACATCTGAAACGATCTCTTCGGCCAGGATCCGGCCCAGCGCGTCCAGGATCGGAACCGCTTCTGGCTCCAGGGGGTGCACATGGCACAGGATCTCGGCCAGGGCTTCGTCTACACTGATCAACTGCTTGTCATCTCCTCACTGTCTAGATTGCCCCGGTTAAGGCGCCAAAGGCACAAAGGTCGGTACAGCAGACCGCGCCATCCCAACGGTCTGACTGACCGCGGATCATCATACCAGAAGAGCAAGCCCATGACAAACGCTCGAGCGCACGAAAGAGTAACACCCCTGGTCACTAGACCAGCCCCCCCGGAAGGCACCCTGTCAGTCCCAGCCATGCTGCCCGCGGGCCCACCCGATGGCCGCGCACCCCCTGCACGCCGGGCCGGACGGCGCGGCTCCCGCAGCGATGGCTCGACACCAAGGCGTGCCACCAGCATGGGAAGCAGGCAGCACAAGACGACCGTACCACAGGCCTACTCGAGAGCTAGTCCACCGCCTCCCGCGCCGCGCGCAGATTGGCCCACGGCGCGGTGATGGGCGTGACACACCCCGTGCCCAGTATGAACCGCCGGCCACTGGTCTGCTTCACGGCGTCTTGGGCCTCGCGTCGAACGTCATCCGGTCCGCCTCGCAGCATGGTCTCCCACTGGCGAAGCCCGCCCAGCACAGCACCCTTCACCCGGGATTGTCCCTCACCCAATGTTGGTGGCGTCTCGCGGTCGTGCCAATTGACGACCTGTACCGGGTAGTCAGCCAGCAAATCGAACATCACCCGGTTACCGTGGAGGTGCAGCACGTTGAGCCACAGCCCGCCGGCAGCTTCGAGCAAGCGCCGGTCAAAGGGAACACCAAACTCCCGGTATTCCTCCTCGGCGAGCAACTCGTAACTGGCATGCTGCACGGCCATGAATATGCCAGCGATGCCCCGTTGCCGCGCCGCCTCGATAAAGCGCACTGTCGTTTCCGTGATGGTTTCCAAGCCGGCCCGTACGGCCGCTGGATCCTCGCGCAGGTGGGCCAACAGATTCTCCCTGCCAACCAGGCTCTTGGCCTGTGATAGGCCGTTGAAGACCGTCTGGATGAACGGCACTTTGTCGCCTACCTCCGCCTGAATCACCTGCAGGCAGCGGAGCTGCGCGCCCAGAGCACCTTGCTCTGGATCCAGTCGATCGAGAGAATACCAGTCCTCCGGTGTGCGGATAGGCGAGTGCGTGCATTCCCGCGTCCCCTCCTGGTTGCCCACCCACTGGTCCTCAAGACCCCAGTCGCTGACGCAAAAGCTGCTCGCAGGCGTCACCTTGATAAAGTCAAAGTCATACTGGCGCTGAAAGGCCAGCGTCGATGCGGCCAGTGCCGCCGGATTCTGATCGTCACCAGGAAAATGCCGCCACAAGGCGACCGGCAGCCGGTCTGTTGGCTCGCCGCGGATGGCCGCTTCCAGGCG
>CBDUWJ010000275.1:0-4334 GCA_965370895.1 uncultured Anaerolineae bacterium
GATCGCCATCGTGACCCTGGGCGCCACGGGCCTGGTGTATGCCACCTCCCAGGAAAGCGGGCACATCCCCGCCATTGATGTCGAGATCGTCGATTTCACCGGAGCGGGCGACGCGCTGACGGCCGCCGTGGTCTTTGGTCTGCTCAATGACTTTCCTGTGGACGAGGCGGTGCGACTGGGCACCTCGGCGGCAGCCCTGGCTCTGCGCAGCCGCTCCTCGGTCTGCACCGACCTGACCCTGGAGCGGCTCTATGACCAGTTGGTGATCTGAGGGGCTGTAGGAGACGCCACAAGAGCACCAGAGCGCCAGGGAGACTCACATATACCCGCTCTACTCAGTATCTTGTGGGCCACGGTGGCGTTCTTGCTTCAGACCCCGCTCGAAAGGGAACGAATGGAAGGACCGTTGCGCCTGAAAGACGAACTCCGGGATGCGTTGGAAGCCGGGCTGCCCGTGGTTGCACTGGAATCCACCGTCATTTCCCACGGATTGCCCCACCCCACCAACCTGGAGACCGCCCGGCGGATGGAGGATGTCATCCGCAGATACGATGCAGTACCAGCCACCATCGCCATCCTTGATGGGGAACTATGCGTGGGCTTGACTGGCGACGAACTGGAGCATCTCGCAACCGCAGGTGGCATCAGCAAGGTGAGCCGCCGTGACCTGCCGGTGGTCGTCGCCCGACGCGGGGACGGAGCTACCACCGTTGCCGCGACGGCCACCATCGCCGCTTGGGCCGGGATCGAGGTCTTTGCCACGGGGGGCATCGGCGGGGTTCACCGCGATGCGCCCTTTGACGTCTCCAACGACCTGCACACCCTGGCCTCCGTGCCGGTGGCAGTGGTGTGCGCCGGGGCCAAATCGATCCTCGACCTGCGGGCGACTCTTGAGTGGCTAGAGACGGCCGGCGTGCCCGTCCTCGGCTACGGCACAGACGAGTTTCCCGCGTTTTACACCCGCCGGAGCGGGTTGCCGGTGGATCTACGTGTCGAGGGGCCCATGGAGGCGGCGGCTATCGTTCGTGCCGGTCGTTTGATGGGACTGCCCGCGGGGACATTGATCGCCGTGCCGATACCCACCGAGAATGAACTGCCGCGCGAGTACCTGGAATCGGTCATCGCTTCCGCTCTGAAAACAGCCCAAGCGCAGGGCATCACTGGCAGCGCCTCCACGCCATTCCTGCTCAAGTGGATCGCGGAGAAAACCGGCGGAGCCAGCCTCGCGGCCAATGTCGCACTACTGGAAAACAACGCTGCCGTGGCCGCCCAGATCGCGGTGGCTCTGAAGGCGCCAGCCCGCAGGGTGGCCCAGGGGTCTGACCTGCCCGTCCTGAGCGGTTCGATCAGGTCCTCCCAGGACACGCTCACTGCAGACCCTGCCGAAGGAAGTGCAGCCGAAGGGAGTTTGGCTTGATCACCTGGACGCCCGATTATACTGCCCTGGTCCTTTCTTACGCCTACGTTTTTAGCGTCATTGCTCTGGGTGAGCTCCTGCGTCGCGTGGGCAAACGTCCCCCTGAGTTCACCCGAAAATTCATCCACATCGGAGTGGGCATGTGGGTAGTGGGTACGGCCTTGCTCTTTGAAACCTGGTACCTGGCCCTCATCCCTCCGGCGACCTTTGTTATCATCAACGCTATCTCCTACTGGCGGGGCACGATCAAAGCGATGGAAACCGGTGAGAAGGGTAACCTGGGCACCATCTACTTTCCCATCGCCTTTGCCGGTGTGATCTACTACTTCTGGCCGCAACCCGTCCTGATGGTCGCCGCCATGATGCCCCTGACCTGGGGCGACGCCATGGCAGCCGTCCTCGGGAGACGCTACGGTTACAACCGCTACACGGTTGGGGGGCGCACCCGCTCGGTGGAGGGCTCGGTGGCCATGCTGTTCTGGAGCTGGATCGCGACCGCCCTGGCGCTGTTCATCATGCCCTATCTCGCGGGCAAGCCGACCATCAATTGGATCATGGCACTGATCTATGGTGGGGCGGTGGCAGTCGTCTGCACCCTGGTGGAGGCCCTGACGCCCTGGGGTATCGACAATCTGACCGTGCCCGCTGCGGCCGTCCTGGTCTTGAATCTGTTGCGCAACTAGGACTCCAGCAAGTGGATTTCTGCGGAAGGAGGGTGGGACGATGCGCTCGTTCCGACCCACGGAAACCGGGAGATCGCAGAGCGAGATAGCATCTTGTTCGAATACCAGTAGACCGCAGACAAAACTTTGGAAGTCTTACACCTACTCTGGACCTCGACTTTTGAGGGGATTTCAAGTCATTCTTGACCTTCGAATTCTTCAACACAAGACTTCCGAAGTCTAGCTTTGAGCAGATTGCGGTGTACTGATCATAGCAACTCCTCGACCATCCTCTGAAAGTGGGCGATGTGCTGCTGGATGAGCCGCTCTGCGGACCGTCCATCCCCCGCCTTCACCGCCTCGAGGATGGAGCCGTGCTCCTCCACATTGGCGCGCACGCTGCCCATGCGGTCCAGGGCAAAGAAGGAGAGCCGTAAGATCAGCGCGTACATTTCGTCCAGCGCCCGCGCCAGAAAACGGTTGCCCGATGCCTCGTACAACTGTTGGTGGAACTTGTGGTCCACTGCCAGTAGCGCTGCGTTGTCGCCTTCCTGGAGGACACGCTCAAAATCACGGTGAATCTGTTCCATCGCCGCGATCTGCTCGGCTGTGATCCGATCGGCAGCCAGGCGAGCACACATGCCCTCCAGCGTCGTGCGCACCTCAAAGATTTCGCGCATCACGGAGGTGGTCGCGGCGCGTGCCACGTACCACCGTCGCCGCCGTTTGACCACCAACCCATCCTCCGCCAGTCGATTCAGCGCCTGCTGCACCAGTGTCAGGCTACCGCCTGTTTCCCGCACCAGCGCCCTCTCGTCAATGGGCTGGGTGGGGTCCACTTCCAGGTCCAGGATTTTCTGCTTGATCGCCTCGTACATCTGGTCAACTCTATCCATCGTTCCTCCTCCTTCACCCCTCACAACGAAGAAAGGGGCAGTCTGTCTACTCGGGCAGGTGGCACAAGCCGTGTACGCCCTTCAATAGGCTCGGGACAGCAGGTGCCGGTTGCCGATGCGCACACGATCAAGCCCGGCAGCGAGCGCCGCCGCCACTGCCTCTTCGGCGTGGCGCACCGAGGTACGGGGCAAATCGGGCACGTAAAAGTGGGGGTGGAAGCCCAGCAAGGCGTAAGGGATGCCCGGATCGATCTCGGCGATGAAGCGGGCGATGCGCCCCACCTCCTCGGCGTCCACGTAGCCGGGCACCAACAACGTGCTGACCACCACCAATGGCGGCGGCCCGCTCCCATTGCGCGGGCCGGGGCGTTCCGGGATGCGACCAGCGGCCCGTCGCAAATTCTCCAGGGTACGCCGGTTGCTGACGCCGGTCAAGGCCAGATGCAGATTCTCGTCAAAGGCCTTCAGGTCGAACTTGATGCATCCGCCCGTCAGAAGCGAAAGCTCCACCGCCCGGTCCAGGAAGCGAGGATGCATCGAGCCGTTGGTCTCCCAGCAGACGCGCACGCCCCGCTCCGCGAGCCGGCGTGAGGTAGCCAGGGCATGGGGCATCTGGGGAGTGGGATCCCCGCCAAAGTAGCAGACGCAGAAGGTGCGCCGATGGGCTTGGGCCGCCAGTTGTCCGGCGCTGATGCGACCAGGAGGTCGTTTGAGGCGAAAGTGCCAGTTCTGGCAGGAGATGCAATTGAAGGTGCAAGCCTGGTAAAAGACGGCCAGGTTGACCTTGCCCCGCTGGCTTGGCGACGCGTCCGCCACGCGGCTACCCTCGCACACCCAGTCGGCCACACAGTTTGTGGGAAGCGGGTCGTCATACCAACTGACCAGCGCGCCCTTGGGCGTACCCGCCAGGTGGACCAGTCGCCCCTCGTGAACGGTCCGCAATCCGCACAAGCCAAGCTCCCCTTCCCCAAGCCGGCAGGCGTTGACGCACAGGGGGCATTCAACGCCGTCCTCCGTACGTGGTGCTTTGGGCGGCAGGCCAAACTCGTCGCGGATCTGGCCGTGGGTCTGTAGAATCGGTGGCAGCGCCTCTTCGGGATGATCCTGGATGCACTCGGCGCAGACTGACAGAACGGCCGGGATCAGCCGCGACTCTTTCCCGCATAGCTGACATCGAACGCCGGCACTCACGTCTCGCCCACACTCCAGTCGCCCAACCCGCTACAGTGACCTTTCACAGAACAGGCCTTAGCTGTCCCCCGCTCAATCCGCGACCAGGCGGTCTCTGGGCGTTTGCCTGAGGATACGCCCCCGATGCGGTCCGGGGGCAGGCCTGACGGTAGTCAGGATGTTGGCCTA
>CBDUWJ010000276.1:0-4326 GCA_965370895.1 uncultured Anaerolineae bacterium
TTTGAATGGCCTTGAGGCCCCAGAAGGTGAAGAACATGGTGGTCTCCATGCCCATCGCTGCCGCCGTGGTGGCGATGATGAACGCAGCAAAGACCTTGTCCATGTCTCCGCTGAATACAATAATGGTGCACTTTTGAGTTTCTTCGCTCATCGCTTTCCTCCTTGAAATTGCGTTCTTAGAATTTGCTCATCTCAGCTATGTGCTGCAAGCGGCTCAGCAGGTTCAGCCGCTCTTCGCCAATCTCGGAGAAGGTGTCTGCCATCCGCCCGAGCAGACGAGAAATACGGTAGAGGTACTCGTCCGATACCAGGCGAACGCTGCCGACGGCAGCCCGAAGGTCTTGTTCAGCCAAGCCCAGGTCAGTAGCCAGTGCGGGAAGCTCTGTCTGCCACGCTTGGGCGGCTGCGTCCGGGGTCTGGGCAGCGAACTGGCAGCCAGCAGTTATGGCCACGGACTGACCGCTGATTTCAATGGGGGCGCTGACGCACAACAAGCCGGCGTGACAAGGACGCACCTGCCGGTCGCCAAGCGCCTTCCAGGCGGTCGTGCAGCGCCGGCGGCCCTCGTCAGTGGACAGGATCAGGTCGCAAAAGTCACGGGAATTGCTGATGTCGCTCAGCGGGGTGCCATCTGGCTCAATCGTGATAACGGCGATGTCCAGCGCCTCGGCACAGACAGATTGAATGGCCTGGACACAGTTCAAGGGAAGGGCTCGGGAATGGGGTGCAGCAGGCCCGCCCAAAAAGAGACGGCTCTCTTCCACATCGAGGCTGGTCTGCCGCTCTTGTAGCCACTCTTCGATCTCGCGACGGGCAAAGCGCCACTGTCCACCCACCTTGAAGCCCCGAAGGCGGCCATCGTTTAGCATGCGGTAGATGGTGATGCGATCCACCTGGAGAAGATCTTGCAATTGTCTGGTTGTGAGCAGGTCATCCACGCGCTGCGCCGTCTCCCTTGAATTCGCCAAACAGTGTAGCATAGCACGCTGAGGCTGTCAAGTTTCATAGCTCATGTTGTAACAAGCTATAACATTCTTGGTGGCGGTACAGCATGGGAGGAAACTGACTCGATCTGCAGGAGGGTTATCTGTCCTTCGCCGTACTGAGGATAGGCACGGGGATCACCGATGAGGAGGCACAGCGGCAAGCGCTGGAAGGCGACGTGGTCCAGCGCTACCTGGACGGCCAACCACCCAGAAGGGTCGTCGTCGTGCCAGGGCGATTGGTGAACATCGTCGTCTGACCAGAAGACAGTGGCTCCTGCCCCCAGGGCGAAGGTGGGGGCAGGAGCCATGTCGCAGAACCTACCTAAATCTGAAACTCGCCATCCTTAGCAAACAGCTGGCCATCCACCCACACCTCGCCGCCCTGGCGCAGATCGCAGATCATGTCCCAGTGGATGGCTGACCGATTCTTGCTGCCGGTCTCCGGGAAGCCGGTGCCGACGGCCATGTGCACCGTGCCCCCGATCTTTTCATCAAAGAGGATGTTCTTGGTGAAATGTTGCACGCCCTGGTTGGTGCCAAAGGCAAATTCGCCCAGGTAGCGCGCCCCCTCGTCGGTATCGAGCATCACGAGCAGAAACTCCTCGTTCTTGGCAGCCGTGGCCTGGACCACCTTGCCATTCTCGAACCAAAGACGGACGTCCTCCACTTCGCGCCCACTCAGACAGGCCGGGTAGGTAAAGCGCACGTGGCCGTTGGCGCTGTCCTCCACAGGCCCGGTGAAGACCTCGCCATCGGGAAAGTTCTCGTGACCATCACAGTTTACCCACGATCGACCCTCGATGGAGAGGGTCAGATCCGTATCAGGCCCCAACAGACGCACCTCGCGCTTGTCGGTCAGCCAGTCGATCAGTCGCTGTTGCTCCCGGGAGACCACCTGCCAGGCGGCGATGGGATCCGGTTCGTCTACCAGCGCTGCACCATAGACAAAATCCTCAAACTCGCGCAGGGACATCTCGGCATCCTGGGCAAAGGCTTGGGTTGGATACACCGTTGCGGTCCACTTGAGCTCCTTATTGGCCTTCCGCTCCATGAAGCGCTCACGGAGGGACCGCCGGGCAGCCTGCACCCGCGACTGTTTGGCCGGATCCACGTTGGTGAGCGCCTTGGTATTGGTCTCCGTCCAGATGCTGATGTTGGCAGCTATGTCCTCTACAAGCTGGCGAGCAACATCCGGCACAAAGTCGAGCTGCTCCTCGCTGGCATGCTTGAAAAAAACCTCGGTCGCTTCGTCGAGGCCGAGTAGCAGCCAGGGGTGGCCACCCCGCTCCAGTACTCGTTGGTACACGGCAAGGATCAGCGGAGCGCCCTGGGGAGCGCCCCGGATTTGGACAAATTCCCCCGGCTGGACATTCACCGAATAGTCCACCAGGATTCGTGCGACACCTTCCACTCGTGGATCTGCCACAGTCTCCTCCTCGTCTCAGAAGTGCCAGGATTATAGCACCTTGGCAAGCCGGTGTCAAACCACATTTGGGCCGCTTGACTTTCCCCTCTTCTTTTGTTACAATCTGACCCGCCGCCGCAAGGGCGAGTTCAGAGGAGAAGACCATTGAAGATATTGGGCATTCGATGGGTGAAAGCTGCGGGGCTGGCGATCCTGATCAGTCTTGTGCTAGGAGGCTGCGGTCGCATTCTGCTGCCGCCGACCCCCACGCCTGTGGTGGGCACAACAAGCGCTCCCACGGATACACCGAGGCCCACGGCCACCCGGCGGGCCACCTTGACCCCCGCGCCGGCCACGCCCTCGGACACACCCACACCCACCGTCACCCCGACGCCGATCATCTATGTCATCAAGAAGGGTGACACCCTGCTGGCCATCGCTCGCCAGTTCGGTGTGACCGTCAAGGCCCTGCAGGAAATCAACGGCATCACCGACCCTCGCCGCCTGCGCATCAGCCAGGAGATTACCATTCCCGTGAAGGAAGGAGAGAGCAAGCCAACGATTGTCCCCACGCCGACCCCCGTGGCCCTCAGCATTCAGGGATTGGCCTTCCACTGGACGCCAGTGCACAGCCTGTGGTGTCTGGGCGAAGTGGCCAATCTGTCAGGCCGACCCGCGGAGGAGGTGCAGGTTCAGGTATCGCTCCACGACGAACAGGGGAAACTGCTTGCCATGGGCACGGCCTTTGCCCAACTCAACATTGTCGCCGGCGGCGGCCGGACGCCCTTTGCCATCCTCTTCTCCGCACCGCCCACCAGCTTTGCCCAATACCAGACACGGGTCCTGAGCGGTGTGCCCAGCACCCATCTGGGGCCACGCTACCCTGACTTGACAGTGGTGGAGGGCTGGGGGGACTGGCTCGATGAGTACAACTACCAGGTTCGGGGCCAGGTGCACAACGACGGCCTGGCCGATGCCGAGCAGGTGGCCATCGTCATCACGCTATTCGACGAGGAGGAGCACGTTGTCGGGGCCCGGACTGTGGCTATCTCCGCCGAGGTGTTTCTGGCCGGAGCCATGGCTCCCTTTGAGATCACCTTGACGCCCATGGGATCCGTAGCCCGCTACGACGTTCAGGTGCAGGGCTGGCGGGTTGGCTACGAGGTCCCGGTGGCAACTGGCACAGCCGAGACCGGTACGGACACTATTCGGACCCCGTCCGCTGCCACCGCCACGCCCTGAGCGCAGGCTTCTCGACTGCCCGGCGAGCGTATCCCCCAGAAGCAATTGGTGTTATCGTTGATGGGAATGTAGTGGAGGCTAGGAGCAGGAATGGAGACTGACAAACACGAACGGGTCGAAACCAAGACCTATTCCCTGGAGATGCGGGGCTGGTACAAGCGGGCCCGGGGACTCGTCCGGCTTCTTGTGCGGCTCCTGTCTCGTCTTGAAGTGGAGGGGCTGGAGTACGTACCTGATGAAGGACCTTACCTGCTGGTCACCAACCACCTGCACTGGCTCGACCCGCCCCTGATAATGGCCGTTTACCCGCATCGGGCCTACATGTTTTCCGCCGCCAAGCGGGAAACCCATTGGTTCTTTGGCCCGCTTTTCCGTTCGCTGGATGCCATTTTTGTGCATCGGGGCGAGGTTGACCGCAAAGCACTGCGTCAGGCATTGGCGGTGCTCGAGGGGGGTGGAGTGCTGGGCATGGCTCCTGAAGGGACCCGCAGCATGACCGGCGCCATGCAGCGGGGACACGGTGGAGCTGCCTACCTGGCCTATCGCGCAGGCGTCAGACTGATACCGGTCGTCATCACCGGGCAGGAAAAGATGTTCGCTTCCCTTCGTCGCTTTCGCCGAGCACGCGTCCGAGTCGTCTACGCCCCTCCTTTCGAACCGCCTCCTGTTCCTTCGGGGGAAAGGGCTGGCGCC
>CBDUWJ010000277.1:0-4308 GCA_965370895.1 uncultured Anaerolineae bacterium
GATGTGCGTGGAACGCTGAACGGGCGCAACCGCTGTCTGGCAGAGAGGGGGGTCACTGGCTGCAAGCCCCCCACAGCAGCCATCCGCCGAAGGTCGCCTGGGAGTTGGCTGGCTGAAAGCCTTTGGCCGTGCACCGCGGCCGGTGGTCGTAAGCCAGTCCGGGTTAGCCCGTTATCGCTGATGAGTGGGTAGGGAGCTATCAGCACTCAGCGGTCAGTCCCTGCAAGAGGCCGCCGTGTGAAGAGTGCTGTTGTGATGGCTGCAGGCCAGTCTCTGCCAAACAGGGTGGTACCGCGGAAGATAACCCCTTTCGTCCTTGTGGATGAAAGGGGTTTCTGTGTGAGGATGGGAATGCACTGGTGGGCGCTGAATTTCAACGAACTGTACCTGCGGATGGTCGAGACGATCTTGACGCCGGAGCGCACGGACCAAGAAGTGGCGGGCGTCACGAACCTGTTGAACTTGCGGCCAGGAGCGCGGATCCTGGATCTGTGCTGCGGGCAGGGCCGTCACGCGGTCCCCCTGGTCCAAGCCGGGCACCGGGTAACCGGGCTGGACCGCTCGACCTACTTGCTGGGCCGGGCGCAACAGGCAGCGGAGGAAGGGGCAGTCGAGGTACAGTGGGTGCTGGGTGACATGCGCAGGCTCCCGTGGCGAGGTCAGTTCGACGCCTGCATCAACTTGTTCACCGCTTTTGGCTACTTTGATGAGGAGGCCGATAACCAGCAGGTGCTGCACGAGATCTACCGCTCGCTCAAGTCAGGTGGGCAGGTTCTCCTGGATGTGTCTAACCGGGATTACTACCTGCTGCACCTATGGCCGAGGGCCTGGCGCCGCCAAGGCCGGGCGATCATCCTCGAGGAGACCAGCTTTGATCCCAAGACCTGCCGCTTCACCACGACCTTTAGCTGGCTGGATGGGGGCAAGGCAGAGAGCCTGACTCACTCTGTTCGTCACTACACCGCCCCGGAGCTGTCGGCCATGTTGCGGTCTGCAGGGTTCAGTCCAACGGCGATCTATGGCAGCTTTGACGCGAGCGAATTCGAGATGTATAGCAAGCGGTTGATCGTGGTGGCGCGGAAGATGTGAGATGTGAGACGTGAAACGTGAGACATGAGACATGAATCGTGGAGCGTGCGACGTGAGGAGAAGAGGATGAATCTGCTCGGGCCCTCTGGTCGGGCTTATCTGGGCCCGGGAGCGGAGGTGGCCGCAGCAACAGCGTCTGGGATGGCGATGGGCGACGTCGACGGCAACCAGGGTCAGTTGGGCGTCTGTGGCATGTCTAGCAAAAAAGCCTCCAACGGGAAAGAGAGGATTGGCGAACATGAGTGAAGACAAAACGACTGAAATGGACAAGACTTACGACCCACAGAACACCGAGAAGCGGCTGTACGAGTGGTGGGAATCGCGGGGCTACTTCCGGCCGGAGACCCTGATCGAAAACGGTCTGGCCGACCCGGACGGGCCGGCGTGGTGCATCACTATGCCCCCGCCCAACGTCACCGGTGCCCTTCACCTGGGACACGCCATGGTGGCCGCCGTCGAGGATCTGATGACCCGCTACTACCGGATGAGGGGCCGAGAGACTCTGTTCCTGCCCGGGTCCGACCACGCAGGCATTGCCACCCAGAACGTGGTGGAACGGGAGCTGGGCAAGCAGGGCCTCACTCGGCACGACCTGGGCCGTGAAAAGTTCGTCACAGAGGTGTGGGAGTGGAAAGAGATCTATCACGCGCGCATCACCGAGCAGCACAAACGGCTAGGAGTGAGCTGCGATTGGGCGCGGGAGCGCTTTACGCTGGATAATGGTTTGAGCCGCGCCGTGCGGACCGCCTTCGTGCGGCTGTACCAGAAGGGGTTGATCTACCGGGGCGCCTACCTGGTAAACTGGTGTCCCCGCTGCGAGAGCGCCATCTCCGACCTGGAGGCCATCCCGGAGGAGCACGACACCCAGTTGTGGACCATCCGCTACCCCATCATCGGCGAATCGTGGCAGGGTCCGCAGCAGCCGTGGGGCAGCGGTCGCTGGGCCGAGGGAGCGACGGAGTTCATCGAAATGGCGACTACCCGCCCGGAGACGATACTGGGCGACACGGCGGTGGCGACCCACGAGGCCCACGAGCGCTTTGGCAAGCTGATCGGCCGGACAGCGGTGCTGCCGGCCATCGAGCGGCGCATTCCCATCATCACCGACGAGTTGGTGGACCCGGAATTCGGCACCGGAGCGGTCAAGGTCACACCAGCGCACGACCCCAACGACTATGAGATGGGCCTGCGCCACGGGCTGGAGGCGCCCACCGTGCTCACTGACACCGCGCAGATGAATGAACTGGCCGGGCCGTACGAGGGCATGGACCGCTACGAGGCCCGCGAGGCCATCGTGCGTGACTTTCAGAAGGAGGGGCTACTGCTCAGGATCGAGCCCTATCACCATGCCGTGGCCCATTGCGAGCGCTGTAACACGGTCATCGAGCCACGAATCAGCACCCAGTGGTTCCTCGACGTGGAACCCCTCGCCCAGGCGGCCATGGAGGCCGTGCGCAGCGGCGAGACGAGAATCATCCCCGAACGGGAGGAACGGCGGTTTTTCCACTGGATGGAGAACATCCGGCCCTGGTGCATCAGCCGCCAACTGTGGTGGGGGCACCGCATCCCGGTGTGGTACTGTGAGCAGTGTGGCGAGCAGACCTGCGGGCACGCCCGGAGCGAAGTCGAAGGCATGGAAGACCCGGAGCAATGTGCTAGTTGTGGGAGCGGGGACATCTACCAGGACCCAGACGTTCTGGACACCTGGTTCAGCTCGGGGCTGTGGCCGTTCAGCACCCTGGGCTGGCCGGACGATACGGCCGATATGCGCCGCTACTATCCCACGGACGTGCGCGAGACCGGCTACGACATCCTATTCTTCTGGGTGGCGCGAGAGATGATGCTAGGCATCGAGATGACCGGCCAAGCCCCGTACAAGACGGTCTATCTGCACGGTCTCATCAGAACTGAGCTCGGCAGGAAGATCAGCAAGTCGATGGAGGACATTGACCAGTACGATCCGCTGGTCATCATAGATCGGATCGGCGCCGATGCCCTGCGGTACACCCTGCTGACCAGCTCGACGCCGGGGGCCGACATGAACCTGGACCCACGCCGGTTGGAAGGGGCGCGCAACTTTGCCAACAAGATCTGGAATGCGGCGCGGTTCATCGTCACCAACCTGGAAGATGCCATCAGCGGCGGACCGTTCACCGACCTCGAGCTGGCCGACCGCTGGATCGTGAGCAGGTTGAACCGCCTCACCGCCGACGTGACCAGCCTCTTTGACTCCTACCAGTACGGAGAGGCCGGGCGGCGGATCAATGACTTTCTGTGGAGCGAATTCTGCGACTGGTACATCGAAGCTAGCAAGATCAGGCTGTACGGAGGGGACTCGCCCGAGGCGCTAGCGGCGCGAGCCACGGCCCAGGCCACACTGGTGTCAGTGTTGGAGCAGGCCCTTCGGCTGCTCCATCCCTACATGCCCTTTGTCACCGAGGAGATCTGGCAGCATCTGAAGGCTGCCTGGCCCGGTGGCGGCAGTTGGAAAGAGTCGCTGATGATCTCCCGCTGGCCCGAGGCAGACAGGGCACTGTTCGACGCCGAGGCCGAAGGGGACATGGCGCTGCTCATGGACCTGATCCGCCAGATCCGCAACGCCCGCGCCGAGTTCGACGTGACGCCCGGAAAGCGGATCCCGGCTATCGTCATCGGAGGCGAGAAACTGGGCATGCTGGAAGCACAGCGGGGATTGCTGGCCCTTATGGCCAAGGTAGACGATGCCCAACTGACCCTGACGCGGGCATTGGACGAAAAGCCGCAAAAGGCCGTGGCGCTGATGGCCGCCGAGGGCGTGGAGGCCTATCTGCCGCTGGCCGGCCTGGTGGACCTGGAGCAGGAGTTGGCCCGGTTGCACAAGGCTCTGGCCGGCGCAGACGAGGAGATCCAGCGCGCCAGAGCAAAACTGGCCAACGAGGGGTTCACCTCCAAAGCACCGCCACACGTGGTCCAGCAGCAGCGGGATAGACTGGTTGAACAGGAGGAACGCCGCGCCCGGCTGGAACTGCGGTTGGAAGCCTTGGAGGGCTGACCGTAGGCCAAGAAAGCCTATCGAATCGGGCCACCGGCTGGTAGCCAGTGGCCCGAAGTAGTTTGCTGACGGAAGTTGGGCAGGTCGGCGCCATGCCGGAGGCATGGGCCATGCTGGAGGCAAGGACCTTGCCAGAGGCATAGGCCATGCCGAAGGCATGGATGTTGCCCTGCTCGTGCATCACCCCT
>CBDUWJ010000278.1:0-4298 GCA_965370895.1 uncultured Anaerolineae bacterium
GGCCACATGGCCGATGCGGCCGGAGGGTATCTGTTGTATACTGGGTTCTGACAGATTGAGGGCCTCGCGAGCACACAAACAGCGATCACCAGCAGTGGTTCCTACAGTTTGTCTCTCCTTCCTATCTCCCCGAAGGCTGGGCGCCTTCGGGGAGGTCTCTTTTGTTCGTCACTCGGGACTCACTAGTCGCGATTCGGAACTCGTCACCCGTCAGTCGTCAATCCGCCCACCAACATCTCCCGCACCACCTGGGCGACCGCTGGCGGCAGGGCCAAAGCTTCCGACTCACGGCTACGGGTCACCGCCCGGTCCACGAGCCGGAGAACATTAGGCATCTGGGCAATGGCAGATCGCCCAGATGGTCGGTGCACACGGGGGAGAACTGATGTATACTGACCCCCGACAGACATCCATGGCTATCCCAACCTGGGATGTTGACCAGCAGCGCCGTTCTACGTATACTAGAGAGACGGCCACTGTCTGTGAGGGACATGATCCTGTCAGATTGCCGGGAGAATCAGGTCGTGGAGCCAACGGAAAGCTGTGGTACCATTGGCACCAAGGGGAACCGGGCGTAAGCGACAGGCAACACGCCCAGGGCTTTTGGGGTGTGTGTGACTCACGGGAAGCGTCCCCCAGTGGGGCGCTTGTACGCGAACCGAACTTGGTCGCGCACGGTGGAGCGACAGATAGCTGAGGGTACGCCTGACGCGGTCAGGTTGCTTGTCCACCGGGAGCCAGCGGAACTGGCAGGCCAAGGCCTGATGGAGCGGCTGGCCAGCGGTCCTACCCGGTAGGAGGAATCGATGTTTGGTAACCGGTTCAGGGGCAAGGGAGCCAAGAACAAGCCGTCGAACGGGGATGACCAAAACGGCACGAAACATCTCATCGAGTGCCGGCGACTGGTGAAAACCTACGAGACCGCGGCAGGGCCCTTTCCTGCACTCAAGGACGTAGACCTGCAGATAGATAGCGGCGAGTTTGTGGCCATCATCGGCAAGTCGGGCAGTGGCAAATCCACCCTGGTCAACATGCTCACCGGCATCGACCGGCCCACCTCGGGCCAGGTGCTTGTGGGCGACACAGCCGTGCACACACTCAGCGAGGGGCAACTGGCCCAGTGGCGCGGGCGCAACGTGGGGGTCATCTTTCAGTTCTTCCAACTGCTGCCCACCCTGACGGTCATCGAGAACATCATGCTGCCCATGGACTTTTGCCGCATGTATTCGACCCGCGAGCGCCGAGAGAGAGCCATGTACCTGCTGGAGCAAGTCGAGCTGGCCGATCAGGCTTTCAAGCTACCTTCGGCCGTCTCTGGCGGCCAGCAGCAGCGGGCAGCCATCGCCCGGGCGCTGGCCAACGACCCACCCATCCTGCTGGCCGACGAGCCCACCGGCAACCTCGACTCCAAGACGGCAGAGTCGGTCTTTCGCCTCTTTGAGAACCAGGTTGAGCAGGGCAAGACGATCGTCATGGTGACCCACGACCGCGATCTATCCAAACGGGCCACGCGGACCATCATGCTCGCCGACGGTGAGATCATCGAGCAGTACCTGGTCAGCGCCTTTCCCGCCTTGACTGAGCGACAACTGGTCCGGGCTACCCGCAACCTGGAACGCCAGGACTATGCGCCTGGTTCGATCATCCTCCAGGAAGGAACCGCGCCCGACAGGTTCTTCATCATCACCAGGGGCCAGATCGAGGTCCTGGTGGACGCGGCTGATGGGGAGCGGCTGGTCGTGGCACGCATGGGACGGGGCCAGTACTTCGGCGAGATCGAGCTACTGCGTGGCGGGGCAAACATCGCCACGATCCGCGCGGCGGTGGACAGCGGCGCTCGGGTGGTCACTCTCGACAACGAGACCTTTGCCACGCTGATGGCTGAATCCCAGCCTGCCCGCGAGGCGCTGGAACAGGTTGTCCACGAGCGTCTGGCAGAGAACATCAACGGCAGAAACGGAATCAATCATGCTTAGCCCGCGCTGGCGCAAGGTGCTGCGCGATCTGTGGGGCAACAAGACGCGCACCGTGCTGGTTGTGCTGTCCATCGCCGTCGGCGTCTTTGCCGTGGGCATGATCGCCGGCTCGCAGGTGGTTTTCACCCGCGAGCTGAACGAGAGCTGGGCTTCGGTCAAGCCGGCCAGTGCATCCCTCTTTACCGCGCCATTTGACGACGAACTGCTCTATACCATCCGGAACATGCCGGAAGTGGGCGAAGCTGACGGACGGCGCAACCTCAACTTGCGCTTTAAAGTTGGGCCGGTGGAGGCAAACCGGGAAGACCATTCCCAGAGCACCGGAGCCGAGTCCCAGCAGGTTGGGACACAGTCCGAGCGAACTGTCGTGCAGGTCGCCGGCAATGAGACGCGCTGGCGCAACTTGCAGGTCTTTTCCTATCCCGACTATGACGACATCCGCATTTTTCGGGTTTCGTCCGTGCATGGCGCCTGGCCGCCGCCCGACCGCGAGATACTGGTCGAGCGCGGCTCCCTCGACTGGATGGGGATCCAAGAGGGCGATCGAATCACCGTCGAGGCGCCCAGCGGCAAGCTTCGCGAGCTGCGCGTGGCGGGCGTCGTCCACGACATTACTCAGATGTCGCCGACCTGGATGGGTGTGGGCGCGGCCTATGTCAGCCCCAGCACGCTCGAGTGGTTCGGCGTGTCGCCCGGCTTTGACGAGCTGAACATCATCGCAGCTTCCAACGCACAGGACAAGGAGCACGTCACCCAGGTCACCAGCCTGGTCACGGACCGGGTCGAGCGCAGCGGACGGACGGTCTATTACACCTGGATCCCAACACCGGGCAAGCACCCGGCCGACGAGGTTGTGCAACCCATCATCCTGCTTATGGGCTCGCTAGGCTTTCTTGCCCTGGTGGTTAGCGGCTTCCTGGTATTCAACACGCTGCAGGCGCTGCTGACGCAGCAGGTCCGCCAGATCGGGATCATGAAGGCCATCGGCGCCCGGGCCAACCAGATCGTGGGCCTCTACTACGTCACGGTGTTGATCTACGGCCTGCTGGCGCTGACCCTCGCCGTGCCGTTGGGGGCGCTGGTCGGCCACGCAATGACGAAATACATGGCCGGCTTTATCAACTTTGACGTCACCAGCTTTGAGATCCCGCCCCAGGTGTTCGCCCTGGAGATGGCCGTGGGTCTCATGGTGCCGCTCGTGGCAGCGATCTATCCCATCCTCTCGGCGGTACGCACCACGGCGGCCAAGGCGATGAGCGACTACGGGCTGAGCACTGGCGGCTTTGGCCACGGCCCTATCGACAGAATGCTGGAGCGGGTGCGGGGCCTGTCCCGCCCGCTGCTACTCTCGTTGCGCAACACTTTCCGGCGCAAGGGACGCCTTGCGCTGACACTCACGACCCTGATTCTGGGCGGCGCCATCTTTATCGCCGTCTTTAGCGTGCGCGCCTCGCTGCTCAACACGGTGGATAGTTGGTTCGACCTTGTGCAGTACGACACTTATGTGGCCTTTCAGCGGGCATACCGTATCGAGCAGGTCGAGCGCGAGGCACTTAGCGTGCCCGGCGTGGTCGCTGCCGAAAGCTGGCGCTTTAGCGGAGCGCGCCGCCAGCGGCCGGATGGCACCGAGGGTGAATCGATGTTCATTCGCGCCCCCAGGGCCGACAGCGACCTGGTGCATCCCACCCTGGTGGAGGGCCGCTGGCTGGTACCCGAGGACGAGAACGCCATCGTGCTCAACACCTTCATGCTCAAAGACGAGCCCGACATCAAGGTGGGGGACGATATCGTGCTCGCCATCGAGGGGGATGAGACGACCTGGCGCGTGGTCGGCATCATGCAGGGCATACCTTTCCCCATGGGCTATGTGAACTTTGACTATTTTTCCCAGGTCGTTGGTGGCGTTGGGCGGGCAGGCGTGGTGTTTATCCAGACCGAGCGCCACGACGCGGCCTTCCAGTCCCAGATGGAGAAGGACCTGGAGGCGCATTTCGAGAGTGTCGGCCTGAATGTCGGTTCCACTATGACAAGTTCCAGAGAGCGCGGCCAGATCGAGTCCCAATTCAACGTGCTGGTCTCCTTTCTGCTGATCATGGCCATCCTCTTGGCCGTTGTCGGTGGCATCGGCCTGATGGGCACCATGAGCCTGAACGTATTGGAACGGACCCGGGAGATCGGCGTCATGCGTGCCATCGGGGCTTCGGACGGTTCCGTGTTGCAGGTTTTTTTGGTCGAGGGGGTGCTCATCGGCCTGCTCAGTTGGCTGATCGCCATCGTCCTTGCGCTGCCCCTGAGCAGGGTCCTCAGCGATGCGGTGGGGGT
>CBDUWJ010000279.1:0-4277 GCA_965370895.1 uncultured Anaerolineae bacterium
CGGAGCCGTACGTGGCAGAGACCGAGGAATCCGATGACCTTGAGCACGATCCCGAACTGGGCGCGCGTGTCAAAGAGGACCACGACGTCAACGAGGACCAGTTCCTGGAAGAGGACGACCAGTAGGATTCAACTCACCCCAAACACACCAGAAGGAGAGGTACAACGTGAACACGAAGGAGCTCATTGAGTACATCGCCAAGGCCCTGGTCGACGATCCGGACCAGGTCCAAGTAGAAGAGATCGAGGGTACCAACGCGACCATCTTCGAGCTACGTGTGGCACCTGAGGATATGGGGCGGGTCATCGGCAAGCAAGGGCGCGTGGCCAACGCCATGCGCACGCTGTTGCGGGCCGCGGCTGCCCGTCAAGGCCGGCGGGTGACTCTGGAGATCGTCTAGTGGACCATGCCGCAGTGCAGTCGCATCCTGCCGGCCGTAAACGACAGGCTGCGACCTGCAAGGGAGTGGTGGAAGAAACCCACGAGCGGCTGGCAATGGAGCAGAAGCGGGGCTCAGGGGAGCAAGAACGCACCCCTGAGCCCCGCTATTTGGCGGTAGGCCTGGTGGTGGGCGCCCACGGGCTGCTGGGCGAGCTGAAGGTCAATCTCTTGACCGACGATCCCCACCGCTTTGGCAGATTGGAGAGGGTGCTCATCGGCCCGGAGGGCACGGAACCCGTACCCCGGCCCCTGGTGAGCTATCGACTGCACAAAGGGCGTGTCTTGCTCCGGCTGCAAGGCTGCGATGATCGGGCCGCTGCCGAGACCCTGCGCGGGTACCTGGTGCAGGTCCCTTTTGATGAAGCAATTCTCCTGGAAGAGGGCGAGTACTTTGAGCACCAGATTCTGGGGCTCGACGTACAGACGGCATCCGGCAGAGATCTGGGCAGGGTGACGGAGATCATCTACACTGGCGCCAACGAGGTGTACGTGGTCCGGGGCACCGGTGCAGAGCGGCGCGAGCTCCTGATCCCGGCCATCAAAGACGTGGTGCTGGAAGTCGATCCGGATACCGGCCGGCTGGTAGTTGAACTGCCGCAGGGCCTGGTCTGAGCAGCTTTGACAGATCCCCCTATCTAGGGTATCCTGGTCTCGCTCACAAATCTGGACCTCTTCCAACCCCCTTCGGTTCGATTTTTTGGTTCTGGTACCTGGCGGTACCTGAGACGAGGTCATGTCTGAAAGAGACATTCGCTACTGGATCGGATTTAACAAGGTGTCGGGCATTGGCGCGGCACGGCTACAGGCCCTGCTTGACTATTTCGGCGACTTGCAGACCGCGTGGCAAGCGCCGGTGCATGACCTGCGACAGGCCGGGCTTGACCGGCGCTCCCTGGCCAACCTGCTGAAGGCGCGGGATAAACTCGACCTTGACGCCGAAATGGGGCGCTTGGAGGAGGCCAACGTCCGCGTGCTTACCTGGAGCGATGCCAGCTACCCGCCGAATCTCCGTCAGGTGTACAATGCACCTCCGGTCCTGTACGTACGGGGTCAGATTGAGAAACGGGACGAATGGGCCGTCGCCGTCGTCGGTACGCGCCGGGCCTCGGTCTATGGCAAGGAAGCGGCGCGCATGATCGGCACCGGTCTGGCACAGGCTGGTGTGACGGTGGTCAGCGGGATGGCCCGGGGGATCGATACGGTAGCCCACCGTACCTGCCTGGACGCTGGTGGACGGACCATCGCCGTGCTGGGTTGTGGGGTGGATGTGATATATCCCCCCGAAAACGCCCGCCTGGTCGGTGAGATCGTGGAACGCGGAGCGATCGTGAGCGAGTACGCCCTGGGCACCCGGCCCGACGCCAGCAACTTCCCTCCCCGCAACCGTATCATCAGTGGCCTGACTCTGGGCACCGTCGTGGCCGAAGCCGGTCTCGGCAGCGGGGCGCTCATCACCGCCAGCTTTGCCGCGGAGCAGGGACGTGAGGTCTTTGCCGTGCCCGGCAATGTGTTCGCCCGGGGCAGTCGGGGCGCCAACCAGCTCATCCAGCAGGGCGCAAAGTTGGTATGCAACGTGACCGACGTGCTGGAAGAATTGAATCTGACTATGGTCAGCGAGCAAGCCCAGGTCCGGGCGGTCATCCCAGAGAACGAGACGGAGGCGCTGCTCCTGGACCACCTATCTGCAGAGCCAGTGCACGTGGATGAGCTGCGCCGGGCTGTGCAAATGCCCATCGCCCAGGTATCCAGTACATTGGCATTGATGGAGCTCAAAGGCATGGTCCGGCAGGTGGGCGGGATGAAGTACGTAATGGCCAGAGAGAGCGGCATCGAGTACGTTATCGACTAGTCTATTCGAGTGAGTACGGGTACGGACCCCATCAGACATTCGGACCCGGCCCGCCAGCATGCGCCCTATCAGGAAAGCTGCAAGGCAACGAACGGATGAATCAACCTGACGACCATTCGGACCCGGTCAGCACACCCTCAGGAGCCGATCCGGTCCTGGGTTACTGTGTGAAGTGCAAGGAGAAGCGCGAAATAGCCGCGCCACAGGCTGTCTTCCTGGGGGCGCAGAGCCGCCCGGCGACCCAGGGACTCTGTCCCGAGTGTGGGACCAAGATCACGCGCTTTGGGCGCATGGCGGCCCACGACGGCCTGGACCCGGCAGCGCATACCCTCCCATCCAAGGCCCACGAAAAGCGGCGCACAAAAGGCCCCAAAATGGTCATCGTCGAGTCGCCGGCCAAGGCGCGGACGGTGGGGCGCTTTCTCGGGCGGGGCTATGCCGTCGAGTCCTCGGTGGGCCACGTTCGCGACTTGCCGGCCAATCGTATGGGCGTGGACCTCGAGCACGATTTTGAGCCGCGCTACGTCATTCCTGCCAAAAAGAAGGACGTGGTAAAAAGGCTGCGGGCCACGGCCAAGAAGGCGTCCGAAGTCTACCTTGCCACCGACCCCGACCGTGAAGGCGAGGCCATCGCCTGGCACCTGGCTGCTGTTCTGGACCGCCAGGCACGCGGTATTCCCGTCCGTCGCGTCGAGTTCCACGAGATAACCGAGGAGGCGATCGGCCACGCCTTTGCCCATCCCCGCCAGATCGACCAACCGAGGGTGGATTCGCAGCAGGCGCGGCGCATCCTGGACCGGCTGGTGGGTTACACCCTCAGCCCCCTGCTCCGGGATAAGATGGGCCGCAGGGGCCTGTCGGCGGGACGGGTTCAGTCGGTAGCACTGCGGCTGATCTGCGAGCGCGAACGGGAGATCCAGGCCTTTGTGCCGGTGGAGTATTGGACCATAGAGGCAGAGCTGAAAAAGCAGCAGGCAGCCCTTCGGACCCGGCCAGCTAATGGTCGCGCGCTAGCCGGCACGCCGGCAGGAGGGAGCGAGCCGGGGCGCAAGAGCTTTGTTGCCCGTTTGGTCAAGATCAGGGGCGAGGACCCGGACCTCAAGAATCAGGCGGATGCCCAGCAGATTGTGGACGACCTGGAGGGTGCGGTCTATGAGGTGCAGAAGGTCACCCGCCGGGAGCGCCGCCGCAACCCTGCTGCGCCCTTTATGACCAGCACCCTGCAACAAGAAGCCAGCCGCAGACTGCGCTTCACGGCCAAGCGGACAATGGCCGTGGCCCAGGCCCTGTATGAGGGCAAGGATATCGGCGGCGGTGAGCGGGTGGGCCTCATCACCTACATGCGCACCGACTCGGTCAACGTGGCCGAGTCGGCCCAGGTCGAGGCCAGGCAGTTGATCCTCGATCGCTTTGGCAAAGATTACTTGCCAACCCGTCCACCCCGGTACAAGACACGGGCCAAGAGTGCCCAGGAAGCTCACGAGGCGATCCGTCCCACAAGTGTCCTGCGCGACCCGGACTCCCTCAAGGCTGACTTGACGCGGGACGAGCTGCGGCTCTATACGCTGATCTGGCAGCGATTCGTCGCCAGTCAGATGGCCCCAGCCATCCTGGACCAGACCTCGGTGGACATTGTGGCCGGCAGACAAGGGGAAGAGAAAGCCTATCTGTTCCGGGCCACAGGATCGGTGATCAAGTTCCCCGGCTTTCTAAAGGTCTACGAGGAGAGCCGCGAGGAGGATGAAAAGACAGACGATGAGGGCCAGGGCGTGCGGCTGCCGCCCCTGGAGAAGGGCGAAGCGCTCGATCTGATCCGGTTGCTGCCCAAGCAACACTTTACCAAGCCGCCGCCTCGCTTCAGCGAGGCTACGCTGATCCGGGCCCTGGAGGAGTACGGCATTGGCCGGCCCAGTACCTACGCGTCGATACTGGGTACCATTCAACAGCGGAGGTATGTGGAGCGGCAGGACAAAAAGCTCGTTCCCAC
>CBDUWJ010000280.1:0-4273 GCA_965370895.1 uncultured Anaerolineae bacterium
AGAATAGCGAAGAAGCCGATACCGAAAGCCCAGAATCGCAGATCTAGAATCCCTCCAGGCGGGCCATGTCCACGATGCCCCGGCTGAGATCCCAGATGTCCTGCAACAGCCCCAGGCGGCTCTCCCGCAGCCCCCGATCCTCGTGCATCACCAGCACATCGTCAAAGAAGCAATTGATGGCCGGGATCATGGGTCGTACGGCGGTGAGGAATCGATCCATGTCACTCGTCGGCGTAACCTGGGCGCGGGCTATCTGATAGACCTCCCCCAGCGCTGCTGTGGCCGATTCCGGGTCCAGATCCGGCACAAAGTCGAGGCGCTCCGCCTGGTCGCGTACAATGCGGATGCAGCGGCCATAGGCGTTGAGCAGATCCATCCAGTCATCGCGCTGCACCCAAGCGGCCAACTGAGCGACGCCACGATAGGCGCTGTAGGGATCGTCACCCCGCTCGGCCAGGACGGCGTCTACCACGTCATAGCGAAAGCCCTGGTCCCTGAGCCAACCCCGCAGCCTCTCCGTGATAAAGTGCGTTACCTCAGCCAGTGCCTGCTCCGGAACGGGTAGCGGCATGAGGGCTGCTGCCTCGGCTAGCAAGGGGCGCAGCGACAGGGCGACTTCGTGAGCGGTGAGATTCTGCACCAAACCCAGAGCATCGCGGCGCAGGTGGTAGCGGTCCGCCGAGCCGGTGGGGGCCAAGCCCACGGCAAAGAGGCCAACCAGGCTATCCAGCCGGTTCGCCAGCCCCAGGGCCAACCCCTGCCGAGTCTCCGGCAGGGCATCGACTGCTGAGCGGGGCAGGTAGTGCTCGAAAATGGCCGTCGCCACTGCCTCCTCCTCGCCCGAGAGGCGAGCGTACTCGCGCCCCATGAACCCCTGCAAGCTGGTAAGCTCGATGACAAGTTGGGTGGCCAGGTCCGCCTTGCATAGGTGTGCAGCGCGCTGGGCAGCCGCCTGTTCGGCACCGTCCATGCCCAGCGCCCGGCCCACGATCGGCACGAGCTTTTCCAACCGTTTGCTCTTGTCCAGCATCGACCCCAGTTCCTCCTGGAATGTGAGGGTGTCCAGGCGCGGCAAAAAGTCCTCCAACGGCTGGCGGCTGTCGTTGTCGTAAAAGAACTTGGCGTCGGCAAACCGGGCGCGAAGTACGTCCTCGTACCCCTCACGGACCACGTCCAGGTGGTGGTCGTCGCCATTCCGCACGGCCACAAAGTAGGGCATCAGCTCGCTGCTTTCAGCCTGGACCACCGGAAAGTAGCGCTGGTGTGTCATCATGACCGTAACGAGCACATCCTGAGGCAAAGCCAGGTACTCCGGCTCGAACTGGCCCAGCAGGGCGGTCGGGCGCTCGACCAGGTTCGTGACCTCGTCCAGCAGGACCGGATTGTCGGGGATGCGCCCTTTTACCGTCGCAGCGAGGGCTTTGGCCTGCGTGCGGACCTGCTCGCGGCGCTCGGCAACGTCGATGACGATGCGGTGCTCGGCCATCGTCGCCAGATAGTCATCGGCGTGGTCCAATTCGATCTCAGGTGAGCCATGGGGTCGCAGCCCTCGAGTGCTCCGCCCGCTGGCAACCCCAGCATACGCAAAAGGGACAACCTGATCGCCCAGCAGGCCCACCAGCCAGCGCAACGGTCGGGGGAAGCTGACGTTGGTCTCGTTCCAGCGCATGGTCCTGGGGAAGCGCAGCCCGGCGAGCAATTTGGGCAGTTCTGCGGACAGGACCTGTGCAGCTGAGCGACCCAACTCGGTCTTGGTGGCGACGACGTACGATCTCTCGCCTTCGGTGACCACCCGCAGTGCTTCCACCGGCACATCCTGCTTGCGGGCAAAGCCCTGCGCGGCGCGCGTCGGATTGCCGTCAGTGTCAAAGGCGACTTTGGCCGGCGGTCCTTGCACCTCCAGCGTCTGGTCCGGCTGACTGGCCGCCAGATGGTGCACGAGGACCGCCTGTCGCCGGGGCGTACCCACTACCTCCAGCGACTCGTAGCCCAGTCGGGCCGCGTCCAACATGCGCGGGACCGACGATTCCAGTTGCTCCAGGGCCAGGGTCAAGTCGCCCACCGGCAGCTCCTCAGTACCGACTTCCAGCAGAAAGGTGCAAGGTTCAAGTGGCCAGGCAAGAGGCTCAGGTTCAGCTTTCCCCACTTGTTGCTTGCCGCTTGGCGCTTGCCGCTCCAGGAAAGGATAGCTCAGCTCTTCGCGCTGCTCCAGATACAGGCGAGCCACCTGACGGCTCAGGTCGCGCATGCGGCCAAAGTAAGAAGCCCGCTCGGTGACGCCGATGGCCCCTCGTGAATCCAGAATATTGAATGTGTGGGAACAGCGTTGGATGTAATCGTAGGCCGGAATGACCAGACCTTGCTCCAAGCAGGCCTTGGCCTCGGCCTCGTAGAGACTATACATCTGGCTCAAACGGCCCACATCAGCCAGCTCAAAGTTGTAGATGCAGTGTTCAACCTCCGGCCGCATGTAGGCGTCGCCGTAGGTATGCACGCCGTCCCAATCAATGTCCCACACGGATCGGACTTTCTGCAGGTACATGAGGATCCGCTCCAGGCCGTAGGTCAGCTCCACGGCGACGGGGTCCAGGTTCAGGCCGCCAGCTTGCTGGAAATAGGTGTACTGGCTGATCTCCTGGCCGTCGAGCCAAACCTCCCACCCCAGCCCCCACGAACCCAGCGCAGGGCTCTCCCAGTTGTCCTCGACAAAGCGCACATCGTGCTCGCGCATGTCGATGCCAGTGGCCTCCAGGCTGCCCAGGTAGAGTTCCTGCGGATTGCCAGGATCTGGCTTCAGGATGACTTGGTACTGGGTGAACATCTGCATCCGGTTGGGATTCTCGGCATAGCGTCCATCGGCGGGCCGGTAGGAAGGCTCCACATAGCCCACATTCCACGGCTCGGGTCCCAGCACGCGCAGGGTGGTGGCCGGGTTAGCAGTGCCGGCGCCCAGTTTTTCGCTGTAGGGTTGCCAGATCAAGCAGCCGTGGTCAGCCCAATATCGGTCCAGGCGCATGACGACTTCCTGAAAGGAATATGCCTTGGTCATGGTCTCTCTCCTGCTCCGTTCTGCTCTTGAATCCGTGCTAGGTTTGCTGCCTGGTGGGCCAGGTAGCGTTCAGTGTCGGCCCGGCCAAAGGCCACGCTGAAGCGGTCTTCGGCTTTGGTCATATTGGCCTTCAACGCATCCTCCAAATCCACGCCGCACTGGTAGGCCAGTTTGAACAGGAAGGTAGCTGCGTCGGCCAACTCCTCGGACAAACGCGCCCGAACCTCGTCAACGTCATCGGTGTCGCGGTAGCCTTCATAGTACTCAATCTCACGTGCGATTTCACCAATCTCCTCGATCAAATGGAGGAAAGAATGGGATGGCGAGATCCTGTCCCAGCCGCGCTCCTCGTCGTAGGCTTGCAGCCAGGTTTGATATTCGCGGATATGCATCCTTAGCTCACTCCCATTTGTCGCCGCAGGCGATGGATAAAGTCAACCGACTTGGGTCTTCGCTCCAGATAATACGTGATGTACTGATACATCGTCCGCTCCACCTCAGCATGGCTGGCCGGACTCAACCGTAGCAGCCGGCACGTCTCCCACTCACGGGTCTGCAGGAAGCGCAGGACCTTAAGGGCGTTGACCGAGAGCTCGGCGAGGTCCTTGCGGGACACGCCTTCCCGGTCGTGGGCGCACCTGCGACAGAACACGCTCCCCTCGGCAGCGCTCAGATAGCTGACCTCAGGCTCCAGTCGCTTCTTGCAGCCACCGCAGACAAAGAGCTGCGGCTGGTAGCCGACCAGCCCCAGAAGGTGCAGTTCGTAGTAGCGGGCCGCTAACGGCAAAGCTTTGCTGAGCTCAGTCGAACCGTCGCCGGCGGTGCACAGCCAACCGAAGGCGTCGTCTAGTAGATCGTACAAAGGGTGGTTCTCGTCCCGATCAGCCGTGAAGGCATCCGCTAGTTCGGCCACATAGTAGGCATAGGTCGTGCGCAGGAGGTTCTCGCGCAGCGGCCGAAAGGGCTCCAGCGTCTCAGCCTGGGTGATGATATCCAACTCGCGGCCCACGGCTACGAGGAACTGACCACGGCTAAAGAGCTCCACGTGGCCGCTTTTTCGACTTGTCGGCTTGCGGGCCCCCTTGGCGATGAGCCGCAGCTTGCCGCGATCGGGCGTGTACACGGTCAGCAGGCGGTCCGCCTCGCCAAAATCGGTCCGCCTGAGCACGATCGCTTCCGTTCGATACACCCGCGCTCGACGTGACATGTCCTATCGTTCCGCCA
>CBDUWJ010000281.1:0-4258 GCA_965370895.1 uncultured Anaerolineae bacterium
CGAGGCAAACTTGACCTGGAGACGCTGCGAGAGATGATCGCGCGGGAAGAGATTGAGACGATCATCACCGCCTTTCCCGACATGTACGGGCGGCTGCTGGGCAAGCGCATCTCCGGGCCCTTTTTCGCGAACGAGGTCATCGAGGGAGGGATCCACCTGTGCAACTATCTCCTGGCCAGCGATATGGAGATGGAGCCAGTCTCTGGCTACCGCTTCACCAGTTGGGAACAGGGCTACGGCGACGTGCACTGCCGGCCCGACTGGAACACGCTCCGCCAGGCGACCTGGTTGGGCAAGACGGCTATTGTCTTCTGTGATGTCCACGATGAGGAAACCGGCGAGTTGGTCGAGATCGCGCCTCGCACGGTACTCCTGCGGCAGATGGAGCGAGCCCGGGCAGCCGGCTTTCTGCCCATGGGGGGCGCGGAGCTGGAGATGTTCATCTTCCAGGAGAGCTACGAATCGGCGCGCCAGAAGGGCTTTGAGAACATGGAGCCCTTTGGCGGCTATATCGAGGACTATCACATCCTCCAGGGCACGCGCGCAGAGCCACTTGTTGGGGCTATCCGCCATCACCTCGACCGCTCCGGCGTGCCCGTGGAGTTCAGCAAGGGAGAATGGGGCCGGGGACAGCACGAGATCAACGTCCGCTATGCCGATTTCCTGGAGATGTCCGACCGCAGCGTCATCTTCAAGCAGGTCTGCAAAGAGGTGGCCATGCAACAGGGACTGGCGGTGACCTTTATGGCCAAGTGGCACGAAAAAGCTGCGGGCAATAGCCTGCATCTCCATTCCAGCCTTTGGGATCTGGAAGGAACTCGCTGCTTCTTCCCCGGCCAGATCCAAGTACCCGGCCTACCCACCGGCGCGTCCGACACTTTCCGCTGGTATCTGGGCGGTCTGATGACCCACGCCCGCGAGACCTCTCTCTTTTTCGCCCCCTCGGTCAATTCCTACAAGCGCTACCAGGCCGGCACCTTCGCGCCGACGAGCATTGCCTGGGCGTATGACAACCGCACGGCCGGCTTTCGCATTGTCGGGCACGGCCCGAGCTTGCGCGTCGAGTGTCGCATCCCCGGTGCGGACGCCAATCCTTACCTGGCCTTTGCCGCCACGCTGGCTGCCGGGCTGGATGGCATCGAGAACCGCATCGAACCGCCGCCCGCCTTTGCTGGGGATGCTTATGCCGCCAAGGAAGCACCGATGGTTCCCACCTCCCTCAATGAAGCAATCCACGAGTTTGAGAGTAGCGAGTTTGTGCGGCAGGCATTTGGCGACGAGGTCGTCGAGCACTATTTGCATTTCGCCCACACCGAGCAGCGCCTCTTCGATGGGATAGTCACCACCTGGGAGCGGGCGCGTTTCTTTGAAAGGGTATAGGACCCGGAGAAGCCCATGTCTATAGACGTACAACTCTCCATTTGCATTCTCAACTGCTATCCACGACCCAGCCGGGAGAATTTTGACCGCTCCGACGTCGGCCACCCTCACGACCTCTACCAGGGCTTCTTGGCGCGCTATGTCCCCGGGGCAACGGTGGACCTGCTCTTCATCGGCGACCTGGATGTAACGTTGCCGGTCGGGGCCAGCCTCAACTCGTACGACGGCTATATCTGGACCGGATTCGACCTGACCATCTACCACCACGACGACGCCCGCGTGACACGCCAGATCGAGTTGGCACAGGCCATTTACCAGGCGGGGGTACCCAGTTATGGCAGTTGTTGGGCTGCCCAGATGGCGGCCGTGGCGGCTGGCGGCGAAGTGAAAAAGAGCCCCAAGGGCCGCGAATGGGGCCTCGCCCGTGACATCCAACGGACGGAGGCGGGCCGGGGATCGCTTCTGTTGGCCGGCAAACCGGACCGCTACGACGGCTTTATCATGCATCTGGACGAGGTGACCCGCCTGCCCGATGGGGCCACCCTGCTGGCTACCAACAAGCACAGCCACGTCCAGGCGCTGGAGGTCAGGCACGGCGAGGGGGTCTTTTGGGCCACCCAGTACCATCCTGAGTACAACCTGTATGAAATGGCCCGCTTGATCTCGGCCCGCGCCGAGCCGTTGGTGAAGGAGGGCTTTTTTGCCACAGCCGACGAGGTCCAAGTCTACGCCGGGAAGATGTCCGCTTTATATCGGGACCCCAATTCACAGGTGCTGCGAAAGGAACTCGAGGTTGGTGACGACATCCTGGAGGCAGAGATCCGGGAGCAGGAACTGCGAAACTGGATTGACCACCTGGTGTTACCGTCCCTGAAGTACTAATCAGGCAGCCCACGAGATGGTTGGCCAGGGCAGTGGTGAGCATGATTCGCTACGAGAATCGAAACAGACACACGGCCGGTTTTGTTTAGCCCAGTTCCAGTCCAATGGCGCGCAGACTGACATGCGCACTCTTCAGTTAGACACTCTACAGGGGGAAGACTATGCGACTCAAGGACAAAGTAACCTTCATCAGTGGCGCCGGCGGCGGCATGGGGCGTGTGGCAGCGCTGATGTTCGCCCAGGAAGGATCCAAGATCGTGGCCAACGATTACCGGGCCGGCGCCGTCGAGGAGACGGTGCAAATGGTGCGCGACACGGGCGGCGAGGCCATCGCCGTGCCCGGCGACGTGTCAGTGCCAGCCGACGTCGAGCGAGTCATCGCCCTTGGCGAAGAGGCGTTTGGCTTTGTCAACGTGCTCTACAACAACGCCGGAATCATGCCCGACGAAGACGCGTCGGTGTTGGATCTGAAAGAAGAGGTCTGGCGGAGCGTCCTGGATGTGAATGTAAAGGGCGTCGCTCTCTGCTGCCAGTACGGCATCCCGGCGCTGCTGCGGGCGGGGGGCGGTTCCATCGTCAACATCGCCTCCTTCGTGGCCCAAGTCGGATGCACCGTACCCCAGGACGCGTACACGTCCAGCAAGGGCGCAGTCCTGGCCCTCACTCAATCTCTGGCGGTGCAGTTCGGGCCGCAAGGCATCCGTGCCAACGCCGTCTCTCCCGGCCCAATCTTGACCCCGCTGCTGGACCAACTATTGTCTGACCCGGCCAAGCGGGCACTGCGCCTCAACCGTATCCCCATGGGCCGTTTCGGCAAGGCCGAAGACGTGGTGTACGCCGCCATGTACCTGGCCTCCGACGAATCCAGTTGGGTAAACGGCGCCAATCTGGCTGTGGACGGCGGCATTACGATCAATTACTTCTGACAAGCCGTGCCCGGCAGGTACTGAAAGACAGGGCACTGGCCCCTACGCTCATCCAGGCAAGCCGCATTCTCTCATTTGCGCATCAGATCATTTGCGTAAGCAAAGAGAGCGGGCATGCCGCCTGTATGCCAGAACAACACAGTCTCGCCCGTGCCGATCTCACCCTGGCGGACAAGGTCCAGCAGCCCGACCATCGCCTTGCCCGTGTAGACCGGGTCGAGAAGGATGCCTTCGCGTTCGGCCACCAGCCGGATCGCGTCCCGCTCGGCGTGGGTCACCACCCCGTAGCCACCGCCCAGGTAACCATCGTTGATGGACACATCGCCGGGACCAAAGCTCAGGTCCAGGTTCAGGTACGCTGCCGTGGGAGCTAGCAGGGATGTCACGGCCTCGCGCAGGTGCCCGCCGGCCTTGTCCACGCTGATGCCCAACACCTGCCCCTCGTAGCCGCATGCCTTGGCGCCGACGACCAGCCCCGCTTGTGTCCCGCCAGAGCCGCTGGCAAAGACGATGCGGTCAAAGTGCAGGGTCTGCCGAGAGGGCCTTGAGGGCATGTGGTCCCAGAGTTCCTGGAAAGCCATTGCGTAAGCCGCGGCCCCCACGGCGTTGGAGCCACCGATGGGTATGACGTAGGGAGTCCGCCCGGCGGCGCGTTCCGCTTCGGCAGCGGCGTCCAGGGCCACCAGGGGGTCCTCGCTGCCCGCCCACCGGATGCGCGCCCCCAACAGGTCGTCCAGGAGCAAGTTGCCGGTCCAGCGCTCGCGGGGCTGAGCCTGGCCCCGGAGGACCAGCACGCAACCGAGGCCAGCACGAGCAGCAGCGGCAGCCGTCTGCCGGCAGTGATTGGACTGCGCCGCGCCGACGGTCAGTACCACGCTGGCCTCTTGCCTCAAAGCTTCAGCTATGAGCAACTCCAGTTTGCGGGTCTTGTTGCCACCGGTCGCCAGACCGGTCTGATCGTCCCGCTTGATCCAGAGTTCAGGACCTCCCAGGGCCTCACTGAGCCGGTGCATCCGCTCCAGCGGTGTGGGTAGGTGGGCCAAGTGGAAACGTGATGATACGTCCATTTC
>CBDUWJ010000282.1:0-4200 GCA_965370895.1 uncultured Anaerolineae bacterium
CACGACATGTTCCGGCGGACCAGGTACGACCCCGAGTGGGTCGAACGGGCCAGCACGTTCTATGGCCCCCTCCAGCCGCGCGACAGGTCCGGCTACCGCCAGGAGGAGCAGGCGCTGTGCGATGCGGCCTGGTACCTGGAGGATTCTTTCGCTATGGGGTGCCGGGGTTCGGGTCACCAGGGGCTTTATGCCTGGGATGGCCCCGATCCCCAAGGCGCTCGCATGCCCTCGGGCCTCAAGGTCGATGCCTCCGACAGGGCCGGGCTTACCAGGAAGGTCAAGCGAGCAGCCCGCTTCTTTGGTGCCTCCCTGGTCGGTGTCTGCGAACTGGACAGCCGGTGGCTGTATTCCTACGTCAGCGATGATCTCAACGGAGGGCATAGGCCCCTGGCAATCCCTGACGAGTTCCGCCATGCCCTTGTCATGGGCATCGAAATGGAATACTCCCTTGTCCAGACCTCACCAACCGCCGGGGCATCGGCGGCGACGGGTTTGGGATACTCCAGGATGGCCTTCGTCGCCGGCCTGCTGGCCCACTTTATCCGGGATCTTGGCTACAAAGCCATCCCCTGCGGCAACGATACAGCCTTGAGTATCCCCCTTGCTGTTGAGGCCGGTCTGGGTGAACTCGGCCGCAATGGGTTGCTCATCACCGGGCGGTTTGGACCCCGGATTCGCATCTGCAAGGTCTTGACCGACCTGCCTCTCATCCCAGACGAGCCTCACTTCTTGGGCGTGGAGGATTTCTGCAGCAAGTGTCTGAAATGCGCCCAAGACTGTCCCCCCCGAGCTATCTCTTTCGGGGACAGAACCCCAGAGGCGCTGAATATCTCGACCAATCCAGGCGTTCTCAAGTGGCCGGTGAACGGGGAACAGTGCTTCAAATACTGGGTGGCCAACGGGCTGGACTGCGCAAATTGCATCAGAGTGTGCCCTTTCAACCAAGGGCCAGGCCGGCTCCACGACCTGGTCCGGATGGGGGTCAAACATACCCCCTGGCTCAACCGGCTCTTTCTCTGGCTTGGCGACCGTTTTGGATATGGCCAACAGCTTGATCCGGCCACCATCTGGGAGGGCTAGAGAGAACCATCCAAGGGTTTGGACGAGGATCACCTCCCTTAGGTCATCCTGACCGGCGCAGCCGTGCAGCGGAGTTAATCATGTCCCAAGCGTGTCCTGGAAGGACCCGGCCGGCGGGCATCTCCGCTGACCCGAAGAGAGCTGCTTCGCTTGTCTCAGAATGACAGTACCCAGTGCGGGGGATATCAACCTCACATGCCCTGCTAGACTGGAAGGCTGAACAAAAGGAGGATCGGAGCGTGGTAGATATCGATGTTGAGATGTCGGAGCTTGATGACGCGTACCAGTGCGAGGTGACGGTGCGAGAACGAGGCGAAGAGACCCACCATCAGGTAACCCTGCGCAAAGCCGATTACCAACGGCTGGCTGGCGGCCAGGTCAGTCCCAAAGCCCTGGTGACCGAATCCTTCCGCTTCCTCCTGGAGCGCGAGCCCAAAGAAGCCATCCTGGGTTCCTTTGATCTGACCGTTATCGGCCGCTACTTTCCCGAGTACGAGCGCGTGATCGGCGGGCGTCTGTGAGTGGCGATTTGCACCGCACCGGCCGGCCAAGCGGAGCCCGCCTGGCCCGGCCCTCTTCTGGCGCCTAGCGCTCTGCCTTGAGTGGGGTCACCTTGCTGCCTGCCCACAAGGCTGGTTCCCCCTGTCCGGGAAACACCCGCCAATCCGCGGTCTGCCGCGCATCCGCGATGAGCGAATTCATTAGGCAACGGGGGCTGTTGTGTGATATAATCCCGTGGCGGAGTCGCCGCCACCAGCGAAGGGTACGGCTGGCGAGCAGGAAAGGAGCAGAACCAATGAAGGTTGACCGCTCGCGAGAAGGGGCTGTTCACCGCGCTGCGCCTGGCCCGCAAGCACAAGCGGTGGGAGGAGGCGACCATGAACTGTCATGAAAGAACCGCGGCCGCCCTGAGCTTGCAGCAGCCGGACCGGGTACCCGTGTTCTCCTGCACCGAGGTGCAGAATCAGGTCTATGAGATCCTGGGTGAGCAGAGCGACGCGGTGCCCCTCAGCTTTCTCCAGGATGGCCTTGTCGGCCTGCTTCTCAAACGGGCCGCCCCGCTGGTCAATGCCCTGGGCATATTCAACCGCGAGTTTACCAAGTTCATGTCCAAGAAGGTCCAAGCCGACATCGCTATGGATTACGACTGCACCTGGGTGATGTACTCGGCCATCTTCAATCTCCGCGACAATCGGCAGGCCACTGACATCTACGGGCGGTTGTACGACCTCGTCGCCGATGAGGACGGCAACATTGACACGCCCATGTACCGCCGGGGGCTGCTGACCACCCCCGAAAAGTGGGATGATTGGTCCCACCCTGACCCGCACGAGTTCCACAAGGCGATCCAGCGTGCATTCGCTGGCCTCCAGCACCGCTACGGCGACCGTATCTATCTGATGGGCAGCGTGTGCTGGGGACTGTGGGAAAACGCTACGCAGGTCATGGGCCTACCCGGCTTTGCCGTGGCGCTCCGTCGTGATCCAGACTTTGTACGGCGTATGGTCAAGTACTACGAGACCCTCTACCTGGCAGCCGTCCACGCCGCCGCTGACGCGGGACTGCCTGCCTTTGTCTATTCCGATGACATGGGCCACAAGACCGGTCCCCAGACTTCACCGCGCGTCCTGGACGAGTTCTTTGGCCCCAGCCTGCGGCGAATCTCCGACGAGGCCCACAAACGCGGCCTGCAGATCATCATCCACTCCTGCGGCAACGTGAACCAACTGCTCGACCTATTCGTGGATTGGGGCTTTGACGGCGTGCATTCGCTGGAGCCGACAGCCGGCATGGACCTGGCTGAGGTCAAGCGGCGCGTAGGAGACAGGATGTGCGTCTTTGGCAACCTGGACATCGCCCACGTGTTGAGCCATGGTACGCGTCAAGAGGTGGAAGGGGCGGTCAAGCACGCACTAAAGGTGGCTGCCCCGGGTGGAGGCTTTATCATGGCCATGACCAACTCGCACAACGCTGTTCAGGTCGAAAACACCCGCTGGATGATCGAATTCACCCATCGCTACGGAACCTATCCACTGGCGCTGGACTCGGCACAAGACGTGCCGGCTCGCACCGGAGCGCCAGACTCGGTGCAAGTACTCTCCTGACACAAGGAGGCACACTGTGGACGCGAACGTGGCCGTTGAGAGGGTGTTCGAGGTCCTCGTCGAACTGGACATCGATGGTGTCGAGGCGTGCGTGTACCAGGCGCTGCGGGCTGGGGCTGAGCCCCAAACTGTGCTGAATGGTGGTCTCAGCGCCGGGATGCTCGTGGTGGGCCAGCGCTTTGAGACCGGCGAGTACTTTCTGACCGATCTTGTGTTGGCCGGTGAGGTGATGAAGCAGGGTCTAGTTCCCTTGGAACCTCTTCTGGCAGCGGCCGACACCCACGGCAATGGCACCGTCGTGCTGGCAACGGTGAAAGGCGACATTCACGAGATAGGCAAGAACCTGGTCGACACCATGCTGCGGGCAGCAGGGTTTGCGGTGGTAGACCTGGGTGTGGACGTCCCGGCAGGGCGCATCGTCAAGGCGGTTCGGGAGCACCAGGCGGACGTGGTGGGACTGTCGGTGCTGCTCACGACCATGGTTGGCCAATTGCAGACGGTGGTCGATCTGCTCACCGAAGCTGGACTGCGTTCCCAGGTCAAGGTCATCATCGGCGGGGCCTGCACCACCCCGGGCCTGGCCCAAGAGATCGGTTGTGACGCGCACGGGGCGGATGCTGTCGCCGCCGTTCGCATCTGCCAGGATCTGCTGGCCGCCCACATCTTGGCCCGGGCGGATGGGGAAGTGCGACCCGACACGGTGAGCTAGCATGAACGAACTGCAGGAGGCACCAACTCTGGCGGAGGTTGCCCGACGGCTCGACGGCGCCGGCATAACCTGGGCAGTGTTTGCCGGAGCCGCTGCGACCGCCTACGGTGCAACTCGCCCGCTGACCGACGTGGACATTATGGTGCCGGCCGCTGAGGGGGCTCGCGTGGCTGCTCTTTTTCCCAGGGCACAGGTCCGATACAATGAGGATGGTACTCTGTGGATCGTGCTGCCCGGCTTTGATATCCTGGCTGGGCTCACCTCACTGGATCTGGACGCGCAAATGGCAGCCCGGCTGACGCGTCA
>CBDUWJ010000283.1:0-4195 GCA_965370895.1 uncultured Anaerolineae bacterium
TGCGGGGCACCAGTGGAAACCCTCGTCTATGCCCCGGACCTACTGGTGAGCGATCGTGCAAAGACGCTGGTGGAGCGGGTGGATGCGGATCGCCGCCTGGCCCTTTCAGGTGACGTCTTTCGAACCCTGTCACTGCGGGATGACCCACAGGGCCTTGCCGCCGTGGTGCGTGTCGAGGACCATTCACTAGCCACCATCCCGCTCTCTGAGAAGATGCTGGTCGTGGTGGCTTGCCAGTTGCGCGATCCTGGCAACTTGGGAGCCATCATCCGCACCGCCGACGCCGCAGGCGCGACGGGGATGATCGTGCTGGAACCATCGGTTGATCTCCACGATCCTCGAACGATCCGAGCGACGATGGGATCGCTTTTTTCCCTACCAGTAGTCCGCCTGAGAGACGAGACCGCTCTGGCTGCCTGGTACCCAGAGGTTCGGGACAACGGACTGCCACTCTTGGTCGTCGCTTCGTCGGCCCGGGCCCGGCAAGTCTGCTATGACCTGGATTATGGGCGCCCGCTGGTGCTGCTCGTCGGCAGTGAGCGTCATGGTCTGCCAGCCTCCGTCCGCGAGGCAGCCGACGTCGTCGTCCGGCTGCCGATGGCAGGGCGGGCCACGTCGCTCAATGTCTCGGCGGCTACAGCAGCCTTGGTCTATGAGGTGGTCCGCCAACGTGCACTGGCAGCGAGTTGAATCCGGCTCACTGAATCGGCGGCAGCTCCATGCCAGGCTTGTGGTGTCTGAGTCTCTTGGTTCTGGCGTCGCACATAGTCACTAGGGGGAACAATGAGCCTGGACAACAGCATCCAACGCGCTGCCGAACTAGTCCGCCATTCCCACCACATGGTAGCGTTCACCGGCGCTGGCCACAGCACCCCATCCGGTATCCCCGACTTTCGCAGCCCGGACTCGGGTTTGTGGGAGAAGGCCAACCCGATGCAAGTCGCATCGATCTGGGCCTTTCGATTGAACCCCAGGACGTTTTTCAAGTGGATCCGCCCAATAGTTGACCTCCTGCGTAACGCCACCCCCAATCCCGCCCATGTGGCTCTGGCCAACCTGGAACAGATGGGCATCCTGAAAGCGGTCATAACGCAGAACATCGACGATCTTCACCAGCGAGCAGGGTCCCGCCGGGTCCTGGAACTGCACGGTCACATGCGCCTGGCCACCTGCATCCGCTGCTATGAGGAGGTGCCCATCGACCCCGTGACAGAGAAGCGCGTGCGCCAGGGCAAAGTCCCCCATTGCGAGTGCGGCGGTGTGCTAAAGCCCAACGTCATCCTCTTTGGCGAGCAATTACCGATCCGCGTGCTCAACCAGGCGATGAAGGAAGCGCGAGACTGCGACCTGATCCTGGTGTCTGGGTCATCGCTCGAGGTCACACCGGCCGCCGACATCCCCTTCCTCGCCGTGGAGACCGGCGCCAGGGCCATCATTGTCAACCTGCAGCCCACCGCCTTTGACCACCAAGCCGATGTGGTAATCCACGGTGACGTGGCTGAGGTGCTACCCCGCATCGTCGAAGCACTGTCACGGACAAATGACGAGTGACGAACGACGAATACTTGCCGGCTTTCGCCCACCGTCCTTCCTCCAGAATAGGCTGACACCCAAGGAGAACCACGTGGACCTTGCTCAGATCCGAGATTTGTTTCCCGTCACGCGCCGATACGCCTATCTGAATCACGCATCGGTCGCCGCCCCACCCCAACCGGTAGTCCAGGCTATGACAGGCTACCTGACTGAGCGGTCGCTGAGCGGTGGCGAGGCCCTGGCCGACTGGGAGGACCGCATCGAAAGCGTCCGACAGGCCACTTCTCGCTTCATTGGCGCCCACCGCGACGAGATTACCTTCACCGGCAGCGTATCCCACGGGCTCAACATCGTCGCGGCCGGCATGGCCTGGCAGCCGGGCGACAACTTGATCTGCGCCGAGACCGAGTTTCCGGCCAACGTCTACCCCTGGACCAACCTGCGGCGGCGCGGCGTCGAGGTCCGATTCGCCCCTGCTCGTGACAACCGCATCCTGGTCGAGGACGTGGCCTCGCTGATGGACAACTGCACCCGGCTTGTTGCCGTGAGTTATGTCGAATTCGGCACCGGTTACCGGAACGACCTTAACGCTCTGGCCGACCTCTGCCACGAACGGGGTGCCTGTCTATGCGTGGACGGCATCCAGGGTCTGGGCGCGCTCCAGTTCAGCGTGATGCAGACACCCGTGGATTTCCTGGCCACCCAGGCCGCAAAATGGATGCTCGGCCCTATAGGTGCTGGCTTTCTGTACGTACGTCGCGACCGGCTGCCCGGGCTGGATCCGGTGATGACCGGCTGGCGGGCCGTCGTGGATCGCGACGACTACTACCGCTATGACTCCCCCCTGCGCGCCACCGGGGAGCGATTTGAGCCAGGGTCACACAACGCCGTTGGACTGCGGGGGATGGGGGCCAGCATCGAACTGCTTCTTTCCGTAGGCTTGGACGCGATCGAGGCCCGCATCATGACCCTGACGGACCTGCTTATCGAGGGGCTGCGGGAGAGCGGCTGCATCATCACCACGCCCATCACTCACCGCCACGAGCGATCCGGCATCGTCTGCTTCCAACACCCATCTGTCGAATCGGCGGTGCTGGCAGAACGTCTCCGGGCCGCGGGCGTAATCATCTCCCTGCGGGGGGAGGTGATCCGCGTCTCACCCCATTTTTACAATTCTGAGGCCGACCTCGAAAAGCTATTGGCTGTTCTGCCTGCGTAGAATGAACCGGCTCCCCCCTCCCGGCCTGCATGGGACAAGAGCACACATCCAGTCCCATAGTGCGAGTACACGGTTGGGGGCTGTCGAGGCCCACGAAAATGAGCCTATCGTTGGAGCCACGGAGCGTTAGACGCACGGCCATGAGTAGAAGAATAGGGGTGTGAACATGCGAGTTGTAGGTGAACTACTGGAGGTCATCCTGTACGTCCAGGACATGGATGCCCAGGTGTCATTCTACCGAGATACACTCGGGCTCAAAGTGAGAGAGCCTCAGGACATGCACGATTTCAGCTCGGCCTACTGGGTCGAATTGGACACAGGTTCCTGCACGCTGGCGCTGCACGGCGGCGGACAGCGTCGCTTCGGTACAGATGCGCCCAAGATCGTCTTCCGCGTTGCCGATCTACCGGCCACCAGGGAGCAACTCCTTCAACAGGGCATCCCAATGGGCGAGGTGCGTTCGCCAGGACCGGGCATACAGGTCTGCGATGGAGTGGACCCGGAGGGGAACAGGTTTTCCATCGAATCCCGGGAGTAGATACGCGCCACGCCCTGAAGCAGGGAGGTAGGAGAACATGCCTTTCAAATTCAGTCGCTGCCTGTGCTTGCAGGTTCCCGATCTGGACCGGGCACTCGCCTTCTACCACGACGTCATGGGGCTCGAGGTAGTCGACCAAGACCCAGACGGCTTCGAGCTCAAAGCTGGGCCCGTTCGCCTCTTCCTGGACCGGGGTCCGCACCTTGGGCCCATCATGGAGTTTCTGGTCCCCGATGTGGAGAAGGCGAAGGAGGAGCTCCTGCACTCAGGATGCCAGGTGGTCCGCTGGGAGGGTCCGGGCGGCTGTTGTTATCTACGGGACCCCCTTGGCTTTGTGTTCAACCTCTACGAAGAACCGGGGGTCTTTGAGGAGTAGCAGCATCGGGGCAGGTCCTCCGCCCACCACCACCCCGACGCCAACCTTCCAGAGTCTTGGCTGCCCGATTCTGAGCGAGCCGTCACCGCCACGGTCCGTAGCCTATTGCCGCGGCCTCTCCGCAGAGAGCTCACCCATAGCGCGTTACCTCAAAGCGGAACATCTGCACCGGCTCGTCCGGATCGGTGATACCCGCCTTGTGCTGGCGGGTCCAGTTGACCTGCTTCTCGACAGTGTCTATCCCTTCCAGGGCCGGCAGCAACAGTCCACGCTTCCAGGGATGCGCCACTGACTGCACGATGAGCCCGTAGCGTTGCGGATCAAGTTCCTCCAGACTGTTCACGGGCTCCGGTTCACCCAACACGTCGACCTTGACTTCCAGGTCAGCGAGTTCATTGGGGCGAACGGGAGGGAAGCGAGGGTCACGCGTGGCGGCCGAGACGGCATTCCGGATCACCTCCTCAGCCACATTGTCGCAGGCTGGTTCGATGGTGCCGATGCAGCCCCGCAGTTGTCCGTGACGGCGAAT
>CBDUWJ010000284.1:0-4169 GCA_965370895.1 uncultured Anaerolineae bacterium
CGGCCGGACATCCAGGCGCGGATCGGGCATTTCGCCAGGCGCTTGAGCCATCATGGTCTGCCGGGTGACGGCCAATACCTGCTCCACCTGGTTGTCGTAGAGAATGCGGGGCGTTCGTGTCGTCACCGGCTTGTGGGTCAGGGACGCCGCGGGATCGGCGGGCAGGATGCCCAGGCCGGCCAGCCAGGCAAAAAAGACCTTTAGCGTCGTCAATCGTCGGGCATACGACTTGGAGCTACAGGGCTTGCCCCGTTCGTGCTGCAGCCAGTGGAGATAGTCCTGCAAGTTTTTGGTGCTGATCCGCTCGATGGCTGGGTTGTCTTTCAAGTAGCGTTCGAGGATGCGCAGGTCGCCAAGGAACGATTTGACCGTGTTTTCAGCATAATCCTGCTGGATCATGTGATCTCGGAAACGCTCAATGGCCACTCCGAGGGACGAGCTAGCGATCAGTCCTGTGCCTTGGAGCACAGCTTGGGGTGGATCTCCCGGGAATAGTGGCAGTTGTTCAACCGACATCGGCTTATCCTCCTGGACCCCAAGCCTTGCCGAGCTGTGGGCGATAGCCCGAACTTGGACAGCATTGCCCAAAACGCGATAGTAGCGCAAACCTTCCTGATCGACAATCTTTGCCAGGCCGCGACAGTGTTATTGTAAGCAACCCAGAGCCTTTTGTCAAACCCGCTAGCGCCCGTCCGCCGGCACCCGCGAGTCAGACGCCAGGCTGGCGCCGACAGAGCGCTGCACACCCGTCTTCTGGCTTTATGTTGTTGAGACGAGAGAACAGGATCACTTAACGGGATTCTCTTACTGATAATGGGACAGCCTGAACAGATCCGTGCTGCCTACAGGTTTCCTAACAGTGTGACAGAACTCGTCGAACAAGGATGCGTGCTCGCGGAGATGGCTCGTGGGTACTGGGCACAGCAGCGCGAGGTGCAGGCGGTCAGGGCAGGCGCAAGGATGAACACTTGCACGGCAGAGGCTGAGGCAAGCCTGCAGAGACGCATGCCCCAGGACTGGCTCAGTGCCGCCGCTGTGCACCAACACGCTCAACAGACCGCTGAAAAGAGGAACTTGCCGCAACCTGCCCGGTCTCAGCAGTTTCTGGACCGTGTGTTTAGGGCTCCGGATCTTTGGGCGTTGTAGCGCGCTTCTCCTAGGATCCCAGGATGATGCCATCCGGCGCGCGCATGTAGAGCGTGGGGATCGCCCAATCGACGCATTCGTTCCATTCATTCCCAAGGACCGCTACGATGCTGCGCCGACCCTGCTGCACTGCAGCGTCCACGGGCCAACCATCGGCTAGAGCGCCGTAGAACTCGCGACTGAAAGCGAACGCGGTCTGTTCAGCGATAGTCATCTGCATGGCGATGACGGCCGGCATGCCAGCTTTTGCCAATTGGTGTGCCAGGCCTCCAAAAGGGCTCTCCCGCCCAGTTACCGCCGTCTCACAGGCGTTGAGCACGGCCAATCGCAAGTTGCTGCCCGCCACCATCTGGCCCAGCAGTGACGCCGATGCCGGGTCTGACCGCCCCTCCGAATCCTCCAGGATGAGGTAGCCCTCACCATTTTTGAACAGCCCGTGACCGAGATAGTGCAACACATGATAACCCTGGCGTAGACTTGTCAGCAATTCGTCGCGTGTGGCATGTTCCAAGACGTCCATCTCAACCCTGTCTCTCGGGCGTGCAAGGGCTTCACGGATCCTGTCTAGCCCCGCGTTTACATCGAGCCGTCGTGCGTCCTTGGGTTGGGACACCGCCACAAGCACACGGAGCGGCGGTCGGACGGTCAAAGGTCTCGGTGGACCGGGCAGGTCGAGGTATCGCACAACTGGGAAGCGCAGGTGCAGTGCCACATAGTCCTCGTCATAGATCAGCTCCCATGGAAGCGCCATCAATTCCGGTGGGTCTATGCGCAGTCTTATGCGAAGGCCCATGCCATCTTCCAGTCCACCTGTAGCGTTCGCCCAGAGTTTGGCAATTCGGCTTGAGAACAGGGCGTTGAACAACGCCTCACCCACGCTTCGCACCACCCCATCGGTGGTTGTCTGATTCATGACCCGGGCCAATTGATATTGAAACGTCCGGCCGGGCGGCAATACGAGCGGTTGCGGAGGCACACTGCCGCCCTCTGGAACGTCAGCCTCGACGGTGTAGCCCGCTACAGCGTCACCCCGAAGCCGAAGATCGAAGCTCCTGTAAGTCTGGGGCACGGCTCCAGAACCTCGTCCCTCCGGCGGTTGCGCGTCAGCAGCTCTCTGCAAGTCACTTCCCGATATCGGATGGTTTACCAGGATGTCACCAGTACCAGCATGGACTTGGCCGTTGACTGGCTCCCAGAAGTTGTTGATATAGGCCTGGACAAGCTGGGGGAATTCGTTTCCCTCTACCTGGGCCCTGCGCAGTCGATGCAGCATACTCCCTTCAATATGAAAGTAATCGCTCTGCATGTTCCACAACTGTCCTATCTCCGCAAGGATACGCACCATCCGCTTTTGCAGCCAGTGGTTGGGCGCTATGCTGAATGCCTCGGCCAGCGGGACGCTTGTGGTATGCCCATTCATACATCGCAGCACAACAGATTCTCCATCAGAGATCGTCGCCCCGCACTGCTTGCAGGTCACGTGCTGCGCCCCTATATCCAAAGCCTGGCTCTCGCAATGCGGGCAGAGCTCCGCCGAGTCCTCGCAGTGGCCGCACTCAGTGAGAAGGTAGGGCCGGAAGTACTTGCCCGCCAGCGCATCGTAGATGGCCCGTGCTGTCTGGCCCAGGCGCACACTTGTCAGATCCTCGCGGTCAGCCTGCAAGAGGGCCTCAACAATGGTGGCAATTGCCGCTTTGCCGGCCAAGGGTAGACGAATGCGGTTGATGGCCTCAATGGAGCGGTTGAAGGAACCAGGTTGACTTGCCCTCAGGTCTTTTAGGCCACGCACCAGATCGGGCAATCGCTGTAGACCCCAGCCTCGCACCAGCGAAACAGGAAGCGTCTTGGTAAAGTAGATCTTGCCCTTGCTCAGGGTCACGCCCAGTCCGCTGGTCACACCATCGGCCACCTCCTCTTCGTAGAGAGAGCTGGGACGGGCATAGCGTTCCTCACGAGCCAGGATCTCTTGCTTTGACGTCTTCCACAGGCCTTCCCCAGAAATCGACCGACGCACGCCAGTGCTGGGGTCATAGTGGGAAATGTGCTTGACCTTCTCGATTGATAGAAACTTGTCCACAAGTTCCTTTGGGAAACGAACAGCAAGAGGGATGGCCTTCAAGCAGCTAGATAGCGCCCTCGTCAACAAGCTGTTCACCCGCTCGTCGTTGGAGAGCATGGTCAGGTATCCGAGATCCAGGTCGAGCCACAGAAAACCATACCGGGTCTGGAGAACTTTATCTGGCTCCCCGCTGGTGTTGAGGAAACGATGAACGACATAGTATCGGTAGCGAATCTCGCGGATGCCGTTCAGTCGTTCTTCGTCCAGTAGATCGATTTGATCAGGAGATGTCTCGGTCTCGTACCCACCGTTGCCGATTTCCTTGGCGCTCAACCCAGGACGACCTGGGACGCATAACTCATCCAGAGCACTTTGGAACTCTTTGATATCGGGCTCGATCAGGTCTTCGGGGAGCAGGTAGAGGTAGAAAGTGAGCCGCTGTCCGTAACGATAGCTGTCGTACAAATCCTCGACATCTGCCGCTGTGAGGACCTCCATCTCGTCTGCTTCGGCCACCAACTCGGCCTGGCACAGATGGCCGAGCTTTTTCCCTGGAACTCGGCTTTCCAACAGCTCACGGAGGGCAAAAACCGGCACGTGATACAGCTTCTCCAGATTGGAGAGGCCGGGGTTCTCTATGCTTTTCTTGCTGGCTGTCTGAGCGGGCAGTTGTCTTTCCTCTTCCACGGAGTATTTGAGTGCAGCTTGGCCGCGAGGGCCTGTACTCCCTTCATCTCCTGGAGAGGAATGACGCCGGGAGCTTGAACCTTCACTTGCCAGGCCACTGTGGCAATCGAATTCTTTTTAGAGTTCTACCTTTCTCCTTAGATCAATGCAGTTAGTCACATCGCACGCACTCTTTGCAGGCTATTATACCATATTTGACGGTTTTACACAAATCCACGAGGGTGTGGCTAAACCTTGACCCCACCATACCGGTCTGCTTCAATCACTCTTCTTGGCA
>CBDUWJ010000285.1:0-4169 GCA_965370895.1 uncultured Anaerolineae bacterium
AGTTGCGCTCCGTTCAGAATGACAAGAGTTGAGTTGCGCTCCGTTCAGAATGACAAGAGTTGAGTTGCGCTCCGTTCAGAATGACAGAAGCTGAGACGCGCTCCGTTCAGAATGGCAAGAATTCTGTTTCCTGGCGGCAAGGCGAAGAACCTCTCCTTATTGGGTCAAGGGAGATCCTTCACTCCACTGCGCGGCTACGCAGATCACACAAACATGAAAGAAGCGTTGCTATCGCACACCCTAATGCCGTACGTCAGCAACGTCCGGCGGAAACCCGCCCGGTCTCGATAGGTGGCTACCCGTTGCCTGTTCGCCGTTTGGCAATCTCGTCTTCCACGGCCGGGCAAGGAGGCCACTTGACACCGTTGACAATGCTCGACATGAGACCATCACGTTCCTCCACATCATCCAGAACGGCCATGTAGACGTGGATCAGGAAGAAGATGATGAACACCCACATCAGCGAGTGGTGGACGAGCCGTATGGTCTGGTTTGCCGAGACACCAAACAGCCAGCCGAACCAGGTCCACCAGAAGCCACCGGGGTTGACCTGTGCATTGAGGGCCAGGCCGGTGATGCCCTGGAGTATGGTCAGCAGCCACAGAATGGCATAGGACAAGCCGGCGATGGGGTTGTGTCCCACGTAGCAAGGCCGGTCGGAGGACAAGAATGCATAGTACTTTAACTGCTTCCACAGGTCCCGCGCCCGCTCCCTGTTCAGAGGCAACATTCCGGTCCACCGCGCGTATCGGTTGCCGGCAAAGGTCCAGTAGAGGCGCACGATAAGGACCAGCGCCAGGACCGTGGCGGCCACGTAGTGGATGAAACGCATTTGGGCGGTGACGTAGGGAAAGGGAATGCCGGCCACATTTCCGAAGGGATTGCCGATATAGTAGCCGGTGAGGGCCAGGACGAGCATGCAGAGCACGTTAATCCAGTGGTACCAGCGGACCACCGGCTGCCAGACGTAGCGACGGGTAAACTTTCGGACATTTTCGCTCATGTCGCCACCTCCCTTATACGATCTGAATGCGCGTGATCTCGCGGCGGTCCGGGTCGGTCACGTGCACAGCGCAGGCCATGCAGGGGTCGAAGGAGTGCAAGGTACGCAGGATCTCGAGAGGCTGCTCCGGGTCGGCTACCGGCGTGTTGAGTAGGGCCGACTCGTAGGCGCCCCGCTGGCCCCCGGCGTCGCGGGGCGAGGCGTTCCAGGTGCTGGGCACGATACACTGGTAGTTGGCGATGGCGCCATCTTTTATGCGCACCCAGTGACCCAGAGCGCCGCGCGGCGCTTCTGTCCAGCCCCAGCCAGTAGCCTCCTGGGGCCAGGTCTTGGGATCCCAGTACTCGGTGTCGGCGACGCGCAGGTCGCCTTTGCCCATGTTGGCGGTGAGCTGGTCCACCCAGTCAGTCACCTTTTCGGCGATGACGGCCGTCTCGATGCTGCGTGCAGCGATGCGGCCCAGTGTGGAGAAGAGGATTTCCGGCCCCACGCCCAGATTCTCGAGGGCGGTATTCACCCAAAACTGGACCCGCTCGTGACCGGAGGCGTAAGCGACCAGCATGCGGGCCAGCGGTCCGACTTCCATGGCTGTGTCTTGGTAGCGGGGCGACTTGACCCAACTGTACTTCTGCTCGGTCTCCAGCCACTCGTAGGGCGGCTGTGGGCCGGTGTAGTTGGGCTTGGTCTCCCCGTCCCAGGGATGCTTGCCAGCGTTGTCGCCGTCCTCGTACCAGGAGTGAGTCACGTACTCGGCAATCTTCTGCTGGTCCACCGGGTGCACCGTGCTCAAGTCCCTGTCGAGGATGATGCCCCGCGGCAGAAACAGATCACCTGGATCGTCGCTGCCACGACTGGCCGTCATCGGGAAATCGCCGTAGGCCAGATAGTTGCCCAGCCCGCCGCCTATCGCTGCCCAGTCCGTGTAGAAAGAGGCGATGGCCAGCAGGTCGGGGATGTGCACCCGCTCGACAAAGTCCCTGGCCCTGGCAAAGAGGTCGCGCACCAACGACAGGCTGACGTCGTTGATGGCGTTCTGGCTATCGAGGTCCACCGGACAGGCCATGCCGCCCACCAGGTAGGTCTGGGGGTGGGGGTTCTTGGCCCCAAAGATGGCCTGGATGCGGATGACGTCCTTCTGCCAGTCCAGGGCTTCCAAGTAGTGGGCCACGGCCATCAGGTTGGCCTCCGGCGGCAGCTTGTAGGCCGGGTGGCCCCAATAGCCATTGGCGAAAAGGCCAAGTTGCCCACTCTGGACGAAGGTAGTCAGCCTATCCCTGACTCCGGCAAAATAGCTCGCGCTGGACAGGGGCCAATCGGAGATGGATTGGGCCAACAGGGCGGTCTTGGCGGGGTCGGCGTCCAAGGCGCTGACGACGTCCACCCAATCCAGAGCCTGAAGGTGATAAAAGTGTATGATGTGGTCTTGAATGTACTGGATCCCCTCCATAATATTGCGAATGAGGCGGGCGTTTTCGGGGATCTGGATGCCGAGGGCATCTTCGACTGCTCGCACGGAGCAGAGGGCGTGAACCGTAGTTCAGACGCCTCATATGCGCTGGGCAAAGACCCAGGCGTCACGGGGATCCCGCCCCTGCAGGACCAGCTCCATGCCTCGGAACATGGTGCTGGAACTCCAGGCGTCGGTTACCTCTCCGCCGTCTACCTGAGCCTCGACGCGCAAGTGTCCCTCGATACGGGTGACAGGATCGATCGCGATCTTGGTCATGGTTTATGCCTCCTTCCCCTTTTCTTCTCCATCCGTCGGTTCCTTGACCTTGTTTCGGATGGCGCTGCCCACCGCGTGGGCGCCGATGCCGACGGCAGCAAGGCCGGTCAGGGCCAGGCCGACCTTGTCGGCGGTCACTTCCACACCAAAGCCGGGCACCTCGGGCAGCCGCCGGTAAAAGGGCGTCATGTTGTCCCAGAAGCCGACCTCGGCGCAGCCGACGCAGCCATGGCCGGCGCCGATGGGCCAGTTGGTGCCATCATTGTAGCGCACCGTCGGGCAATTCATGTAGGTCTGGGGCCCCTTGCAGCCCATCTTGTACAGGCACCAGCCATTGAGCGCGCCTTTGTCGCCCCAGGCCTCCACATACTGCCCGGCGTCAAAGTGGCCGCGCCGTTCGCAGTTGTCGTGGATGCGCTTACCGTAGGCAAAGAGGGGACGCCCAAAGTTATCGGTGTTGGGCAGCGACCCGAAGGTCAGATAGTGGACGATGGTCGCCACAGAATTGACCACGTTGTGGGGGCAGCCGGTGAGGTTGACAATGGGTACGCCGGTGAGCACATCGTTGATGCCTGTGGCGCCAGTGGGATTGGGGTTGGCCGATGGCCAGCCTCCCCACGAGGCGCAGGCCCCCAGGGCCAGGACGCCCGCCGAATTGCCAGCCACCTCCTGGACGATGTCCATCGCGGTGCGGCCGCCGATGCAGCAGTAGATGCCGCCGTCCTTGGTGGGGATGGCCCCCTCGACGATGGTCAGGTACTGGCCGGGCAGCTCTGCCACTGTTTCCGCCAGCAACTCCTCTGCCTGGTGACCGGCCGCGGCCATGAGCGTCTCGTGGTAGTCCAGCGAGATGATCTCCAGCACAATTTCGGCCACGGTGGGGTGTGAGGCCCGCAGGAAGGCCTCCGAGTCGCCGGCGCAGTCCTGGAACTCTAGCCAGACAACTACCGGCCGCTGGACCTCTTCCAGGGCACGGGCCACTTTGGACGCCATACCCGCCGGGAGGGCAAGCGTCCCGGCCATGAGTGTGCAGAACTTCAAAAAGTCCCGTCGAGACACTCCCCGCTGGGCGAGTCTCTCCACTAGATTGCCATTAGAATGATCCACCATGTGTGTCCTCCTCCTCGATAGACTGGCCAGCCAACTCAAAGCGAAGAAGTTCGATGCAACCGGGCTGGCCTCAACGCGCCGCTACTGTTCGGGCAGGTTCGTCAGGCAAGCCTCCTTTCCAACCGTAGATCATGCCGGGGACACTCAGTACTGAGTAATAAGGTACATCTATTACAGGATAACATATTCTGGTCTGGCTATCAAGTTGCCCCTTGTAGGCACAGAAGACAGGCGTTTCCAACTGGCTGTGACGTTCCTAGATCTGGGACACGGCACTATGAGGCGGACGACGCCCAATTCACAGGCAGCCTGACGAGCTTGCGCTCTATG
>CBDUWJ010000286.1:0-4166 GCA_965370895.1 uncultured Anaerolineae bacterium
TCGTCGGGGATCTCGCCCTCAAAGTCGTGGAAGGGGGCCAGGCCCACGCCGCCGTTATCCAGGGTGCCAACGTACACGCCGCCGCCGGGGAACTGGTCCTGGAGTGTGGCGTCGACCACGGAGAACACGGCGTTGTCCAGGCGTTTCATACAGGAGGTGATGAGGATGTCCTTCTCATTCGGCAGGGTGAAGTACTGATCGACGTCCACGCCGACGCCCCACTTGCCGCGCTCCTTGGCTGCGGCCAGGCCGCCGTTGCCGGTCTTGCCGCCCACGCCAAAGATAACGTCCACACCCTCGTCGATGAGTGAGTTGCCCTGGATCTTGCCCTCGTCCGGGGCCTCAAAGTCGCCGACGTAGACGCCCTTGACCTGGACGTCCTTGCCCTTCTGCTCGTTGTAATAGTCCACACCAGCCTCGTAGGCGACGATGAACTGCTCGACGGGCGGGATCTGCATGCCGCCGATCCAACCCACCTGCGGGTCATCGGGGTCCTGGAGGTCGGCCCATCCGGCGGCGAGGTAGCCGATGGGGAAGGCAGCCTCGTCGACGTTAAAGACAATGCCCGCCACGTTGGGGATGGGTGGGTCGTAGGCAAAGTCGATGATGGAGAACTTGGTGTCGGGGTACACCTCGGCCATCTTGCCTGTGGCGTCGCCCAGCAGGAAGCCGACGGTGATGATCATGTCATAGTCCTGCTCGGCGAACTCGGTGATGTTCTTCTCATAGTCCGCCTGGGCCTGGCTCTCGATGAACTGGGCCTGGACGCCCAGCTCGTCGCGGGCCTTCTCCAGCCCCGCCCAGGTGTTCTCGTTGAAGCTGGCGTCGTCGATGCCGCCCACGTCCGATACCATGCCCACCTTCATGCCCTCGGCCACAGGCGCTTCTGTCGGTTCTGGGGCGGCGGGTTCTGTGGCAGCTGGTGCTGCCTTGGTGGGCTCCGGCGCCGGCTCCGCTGTGGGCGCACAACCGGCCAATGCCAGGGATAGGGCGAGTACCGCTACCAGCGCAACAAAGATCCATTTCTTCATGTCTTCTCTCCTTTTGGTTCTGATTTGTTCAGGCTTTGTGAGATATGGGCACTTGGAAAGACTCGGAGATAGTTTGGTCGACAGGTCACCTCTCTCTCTGTTGGGAATGAATGGAAGTATATCCAGCGGCGCGCATTATACCCCATCTTGCCCGGATGGGCAAGCCTCTGCTGTTTGGTGACACGCATCCCTTACGGGGACGGCAGATTGCTGGCTTCCCGCTCCCCGGAGCCGGGGGGTGGGCGCTTGCTCGGGTGCTGTAACACCTCTCGCGAGCGACTGCCCCCTGGATCTGGACCGATAATGCCTTGCTTTTCCATCGTTTCGATCAGGCGCGCTGCCCTGGAGTAGCCGATGCGTAGCTGGCGCTGAAGCATCGAAATGGAAGCTCGCTCTTGTTCCTGAACTATGGCAGTCGCTTTCGGCAGCAACTCGTCCTCCTGTGCCGCCTGTGCCTGAGCAGCTTCTATCTCCTCCCACATCTGTTGCTGGACCACTGCTTCCGGTTGGACCGGCTCCTGGGCCAGGCGCGCCCCTTTCCAGAAGCGTACCAGCGCTGCCAGTTCCTTGTCCGAGACAAAGCAGCCCTGGAGCCGCACCAACTTGCTGGAATCGGGAGCCATGAACAGCATGTCCCCCCGGCCCAACAGCTTGTCGGCGCCGGGACTGTCGATGATCACCCGCGAGTCAACTTGGCTGGTGACGGAAAAGCTGATGCGCGCCGGAAAGTTAGCCTTGATGAGGCCCGTTACCACGTCCACGCTGGGCCGCTGGGTGGCAATCACCAGGTGGATGCCCGTGGCCCGTGCCATCTGGGCGATGCGGCAGATCGATCTCTCTACTTCGTCGGGGGCGATCATCATCAAGTCGGCCAACTCGTCAATGATCACTACGACGTAGGGCAGCGGTTTCTTCCCTTTGACCATCAGTTGTTGGTTGTAGGCCGCGATGTTCCGGGCCCGTGCCCGGTTGAACTGTCTGTAGCGCTCGTCCATCTCTCGCGTAGCCCAGTTGAGCACGCCAACCACCCGCTCCAGTTCGATAACCACGGGCGCTCGAAGATGGGGGATGCCGCTGTATGTTGTCAATTCCACCATCTTGGGGTCGATCATGATGAACTGGACCTCGTCCGGAGTCCGAGTGCAGAGAAGCGAAGAAATGATCGAGTTTACGCATACGCTCTTGCCCGACCCTGTCGCTCCGGCGATGAGCAGGTGGGGCATGATGGCCAGGTCAGTGGCGATGGGGTTGCCCCCCACATCTTGGCCGAGGGCAATGGGCAATGGTCCCTTGATCTTGCGAAAGGTGTCGCTTTCCAGCACGGTGCGCAAGGCCACGAGCGCGATCTCGGAGTTGGGCACTTCGATTCCGACGACAGAGCGCCCTGGCACCGGCGCCTCGATGCGGATGGGCGAGGCCGCCAGGGCCAGGGACAGATCGTTGGCCAGGTTGGTGATCTTGCTGACCTTCATCTTTGCCCGCGTCACTCGCCCGTTGCTATTGCGCTTTTCGATGTAGCCTGGCTCCACACCAAATTGTGTGACAGTCGGCCCCTGGTTGACCTCCACCACCTTGGCCGGTACGCCGAAGCTCGCCAGGGTATCCTCAATGATCCGGACGCGCTCGCGGATCTCAGATGGGCTCAACTCTTGCTCGGCAGAACGGTCCAGTACTTCGTCTATTGGCGGCAGACGCCACGTCTGTTCCCCACCGATAATGCGAGGGTAGACGCTGCCGCGGGGGCGCGTGGGGGTCAGGCCGGACACTGACTCAGTCTGTGGTGGCTCGGTCCCTGGTTGGTCCAAGATGGGTGCAGCCTTCCCCAGGCGCGGAATCCGGATACTCGGCAGACGCACGCGATCTCGCAACTGGCGGACGGCGTGGGACAGACTGGACCACATCTCGCCCAGCGACATGCCCAGCACCACGATCAAGCTAACGATGGACAGAGTGACCAGCACCAGCACGGCGGCGGGCGTGCCTAGGCTTGACACCAGCAACCGGCTCAGCCCGTAGCCGACGTAGCCGCCCCCCCCTCCTTCGGCGGCGAGGACTTGGGCGTCGTCTCCACCGGCGATCAAATGAAGCAAGGCCAGCCCCAACAGGAAGAGGAGCAGAGTGCCCCACGGTTTTTCCCGTTCGATGTTCAGCTCCCGGCCCAGCCCCACAAAGATCAGCCACAGGCCAACCCCGGCAAACCCGATGGGCAGTAGCCAAACGCCCCAGCCGACCCCCATCTGCAGAAGGTCAATCCACCAGTCCATCGCTGCTCCCCGCTCCACCGGGATCAGGCTCAGCAGAGTCAAAAGGGCTACCAGTAGCAGGAGGATGCCGGCGATCTCCGGACGCAGGGTGGCGCCCAGGTCCAGTCCGCCCCCAGTCTTTTTCTTTCGGCTCCTTTTTGCCATGTTGTGACACCACCTCATCCCCATTATACCTTGTCCCGGTCACTCGCGCAAGTGTTCTAATGCAGCTATATGACGTGGTCAGCACCACTACTGTCTGACAGTAGCCCGAGCCTTCTAACATGATGAGCCAGGAATGTCAGACAGTCCCTGCATCTACGTAGGTCTCTCCAACTATCCCGTGGCGCCTGAGGACCAGACACCCCTCTGAGGGCACCCAAGACTACCGCTAGAGTCCGGAGGAGCTGGATATCATGCAGAAGCGTGGGGCAGCAGTAGACCTCACAGGCTGTGGATGCGTCCGACGAAAACCTGTCACACCGAAGCAACCAGTACCTCGACCGGACACGGCTCATGTAATCCCTGGAAGATTTGAGCTTGGTGCGGGTGGCCATGAGCCGCAGCACGGGCACTGGAGTTCACCCGGTGCCCTGCGACGCTGGCGCTGAGGAGCCCGCGGTGCTCAATGAGTAGGACGACCATTTCATCGGGCGATGATTTTAGCAGTTGGACCGCGGGGAGAGGGTGTGGCTTGACCCTTGGGCCACGGTGCTGGGCAACATCCACGACAAGCAGAACAGGTGTGAGTGCTTCGGTTTGGGGTGAAGCTGAACCACAGGCGCATCGACGCCTTGCCCCCGGCTCCACCCGCGCCAGAGGGGATGCTGTGCTGGGGGCTCCGGCGCTACCTGCGTCCCTGTGAACCTGTTGACGAGTGAGATCAAGGCTA
>CBDUWJ010000287.1:0-4161 GCA_965370895.1 uncultured Anaerolineae bacterium
ATGCGACGGTAGACGCCCCCCCATTCAGCCTTGAAGTAGACGCGGGTCAGCGCCAAGCAGAGGTGTACGGGAGAGAGCAAAAGGCCCACAAAGCCACCGGCGTATGCCAAAAGCCCGCAGCCGCTGGCGATCAGGTCGGGGCCGCAGAGGGGCAGGACGATGGGCAGGCCTATGGCAAAGGCGGCCACTGCCAGTCCTGTCAGGAGCCCGGCCACAAGGGGCACGGCAAAGACGATCACGTACACGGGGATGCCCAGCGTGGTGAATGCCGACGACATGGCCTCCACTGCGCCGCTGGTTTCCAGCACGCGGCGAAAGACCATCGTCCCGACGATGATGGGCACCGTGCCGAGGGGCATGTCAAGCACGAGGGCCCAGAGTTGGCGCGGTCTCGGGCGATGGACGACGACGAGCACAGCCAGGGTCAGCAGCAGGGACAAGATCAGGTCCACGCCGAGCAGGATGGACAGGGACAGCACCATGACGATGGGCCAGATGCTCTTGGCCAGGAGAAGCAGCGCCTTTTTACGGTCTGCCCGGCCGTCGCCGGGGGAGTTGACCCGGCGGATGCCCACCAGCCCGAACAGAACCCCCCCCGCGAGGGTGGCCAGAAACAGCGGCCACTGGGTCATCATCAACGTCTGGGCCGAGACCCCCATCAGTCCGGCGGCCAGGATCAGGGAAGGATAGAGGGGAAAGATGGTCTCCCAACAGTGGCGGAACCAATAGTTAATGAAAGTCTTGCGCTCGCGGCTGAGGTCCAGGCCCTGGCTGGATTCTTCGACCATCGGCGCCGAGAACATCGCCCCGCCGACCATGGGCAGCAGGCCGATGAGCATGGGCATGAGGGCCAACAACCAGCGCTGGTCGACAAAGAGATCACCTAGCGAGCGTATCAATCCCTCCAGTTGCAGGGTCTCGCGCAGGATCTGGCCCAGATACGTGATCAGCAGGACAATGGCCACCAGTCGCAGGGTGAGGGGGTCCACAACCGCCCCCAGGATGTCGAGAACGAGATCGCGGGGAGCGAGGCCAAAGAGCAAGCCAGTGGCCACCGAGGCCAGGAGCAGCACCAGCCCCAAGTTCCACTTGAACCTGAGCAGAATGACAATGAGGGCCAGGATGCCCAGCAGCTTGAGCAGATCAAAAACGTCAGTTGTCATCTGTCTCGGCTATCACCCGTTCCAGATCCTGGATCGCACCGTCCAGTTCGCCAGCCAGGGGGTGTGCGCCCAGCCGCTCGCCGACAATGTCAGCGATGCTCTGGTAGTACCACAGGGATGACTCTGGGCCGCGCGCGAACCTGTTCCAGACGGAGGGGCCCTCATGGCGCAGTTGCCAGGCCAGAGAGCGGGCGTTGTGCAGGACGTCGGCTGCCTTGACCGCCACCGCATCGGCGCTTGCCCCTCGGATCTTCTCCAGGGCCTCCCGCTTGCGATCCTCCCAGGGCCGCTTTGCGCTGCCCTCCACCTTCCGCTCCGTGAGGGCGGCCACGATCTCAGCCACTGCTGGGCCATAGCCGGTCTCGATACGGCTCAAAGGAACGCCCGAGTCTTCGACGACGTCGTGCAGCAGACCAGCAATGGCCACGTCCTCGGGGAAGCCGTACCGGAGCAGGATGACAGAAACGTGGACCGGGTGCACAACGTAGGGGATATCGCCAGCCTTGCGCACCTGGTCCTTGTGGGCGCGGGCGGCCAGGATCAGAGCGGAGTCGTAGCGCTGAGAGAAGGCTTCCATGAGTTCCTCCGGGAAATGGTCAAATGAGCGAACGGGCAGACCGGCGGTGTGTGCGATTGCCAATCTGGTCCTTTGTGACATTGGAATTATAGCACCGGCTTGGGAAATCCACAAACAGCACACTGACCACTCCGCCCATCGGGATTGGACATATCGGCGTTCTTGTGCTTACATTAGCTGATTCCGCCGGCAGGGTGTATGTGTCAGCACCAGGCATTGAGGGTACTTGGCGGCCTGGCGATTCTGCGACCATGCAACCAGCACAAGGAGTTCGGACAATGAAAACGATCCGTCGGGATTGGGACTGGTGGGCCTATCACTTCCGCGTCGTGCATCGGGAGCAGATCCCGGGTATTAGCCAGTGGGACGACGATCTGGTGGCGATGATCGTCGACGTGCTGGGTCTGCGCCCGGGTGACCGGGTCCTCGACCTGGCCTGCGGCAGCGGCGTCCACGCGTTAAGCCTGGCCCGCCACGGTCTGGATGTCGTGGGGGTGGACATCGCCCCCAGCCTCGTGGCCCACTGCCGGCAGCAGGCGGCTGAGGGTGGCGCTACGACGGCTCACTTTGAGCAGGGCGACATGCGCGAACTGGCCTACGAAGGCGAGTTCGACGCGGTGTTACTCCTCAGCGGCAGCTTTGGCTTTTTCGACGACGCGTCCAACCGCGACGTGCTGGCCCGCATGACGCGGGCGCTGCGCGATCCGGAGCCATGTCCTGAGGTCGATCAGCGATCCGATACTGAAGGGGTCATCGCGGGAGCCGGTCCTGAGCCTGCCCAAGGACGCCCTGGCGGGCGCATACTCATCGACGTCTTTGACCCGGCCCGGATGGTCGTACGTCCCCCGCGCCGGTCGTGGAGCCATTATTGCGGCGGTTACAGCCTGCGCACCACCTGGTGGGAGCCAGAGACCTGCACCTACGTCAGCGAGTTCATGTTCGTCGACGCTGACGGTGTACTGAGCACCGCCGCCGAGCCAGAGCGCATCCGGGTCTATTCCCTGCCGGAATGGCAGACCCTGTTCGCCGGGGCCGGCCTGGTCATGACCCACGCCCTGGCAGACACCAAACTGCCCTTGGTGCCTTACGACCGGGATCACTATGGAAATCTTGTGATCGTCGGGCAGAAAATGTAGGAGCGGTAGCCGTCAGCGTTCAGCCTGGGCAGAAGGTAGCTGCCGGACAGTCGCATAGATTTCGGCTACTTCCCGGCACCAATGCGCCAAAGCAAAAGGATTGTCAGGTGTCACCACAACTCCAGTCTCTCCCAATGGCCAGGTGCATCGCACTTTTGGAAGTGCGTTGCACCTGAAGGAAAACGGTTACTCGCTAGTCGGCAAAGCTCCGAGCTTTTGTCTGACGTAGCGGCCGGCCGCGAATACCCCACCAGGCCACCAGCGTCTCGAACGTGAATCCGCAGAGCAGGGCAGCAACCCCGCGCGTTGCGCCATGGATACCGAGGAATGGCAGGATGATTAGCGCCACCAGGATGGCCGCCAGACGGGAAGGCGCACTGGGCGCTATGGCCTGGGTGCGATGCTCAACCAGCCCCACGCCGTGCAGGTAGGCACGGGCCATCACGACCAGAGGGAAGAAGCAAAAGATGATGAGCGGCATAGCAGCCTGGGCGGCCAGCTCGTCATCGACGCCGATGAGCGTACCCAGGATATAGTCCCTGACCGGTGTCCAGAAGATTAGGAGCATGACGCCAAAGGACAGCAGCCCACACCCCAGGGCAAAGCGCCGGATGTAGTGCTGGCTGTCCGTCTTGTCCCGAAACGCCGCGGGTAGGTTGCGGATTTCGTTCAACCAGCCGTAGGGCAGGTGACCCAGGGCAAAGACGACGGTCAACACAGCCAAAGCCTCGACGCCACCCGGTTCCCTGGACACAAAGAGGTTGATCAGCGGCCGGCTGAGCCCCTGGACAGCCATGATCAGGGCCAGGGGCCAGAAGAAGCGGAGCACGTACAGGAAAGAGAGCGTCTTGTCTGCGTCTGCATCGGAGAGCGAGTGCCTGACGTGACGTCGATATGTCCACAGGACGATGCCCAGTTCGGCAAAGATACCAGCGTAGGTCACCAGGATGGGCAGCAAGATGGGCTCCGCCTGGACAAACCCTGCAGGCAGCAGGACAAAGACAGCCAGAACGCTGGCGGCAATGCTGGCAAGCATGGCGCCGCTGACCAGATCGGTCCGCCGGATGCGGATGAGCAACCCCGCATAGAATAGGGTCAAGCCCCTCAAGACCGGTATGGGGATCAGCCACAGGAGCGCCACCCGGACCGGCTCACCCAGGGAGCGGTCGACCCGATGCAGATCCTCGATTACCCAAGCACCGAGGGGGGTGAGCGCCAGGCCGGCAAGGATGCCGGCCAGCAGTAGACCTGAGAGCAAGACAAAGATCTGCACCTTTCTGTAACT
>CBDUWJ010000288.1:0-4151 GCA_965370895.1 uncultured Anaerolineae bacterium
CGCAGGCCGTTGACAGCCGTTCCAAAGTGGGGTAGAATAGCGGACACTGGCCCGCTGGGAAGAGGACCCGGGTTCGGAAAAGGATCTGGTGACTGGCAGCCGGCGAGTTGGCGCATCCCGAGCTTGCTCGGGTGATCGTTGGAGGTAGTGCAGTTGAAAGCGATGGTTCTGCAGGGACCCAAACCCGCCGAGGAGAACCCCTTGGCGATGGCCGACCTGGCGATGCCGCAGCCGGCCGTGGATGAGGTCCGTCTACGGGTCCATGCGTGTGGCGTGTGCCACACCGACCTGCACCTGGTGGAAGGTGAGATCGCTCTGCCCAGATTACCCATTGTGCCCGGCCATCAGATCATTGGCCAGGTGCATGCCCTGGGCGAGGGGGTAAGCCGCTTTGCCCTTGGCGACCGGGTAGGCGTGCCCTGGCTCTATTCTACCTGTGGCCACTGCTATTACTGTCAGCACGGCCTGGAGAATCTGTGCGATAGCGCCCGCTTCACCGGCCAGCACGCCGATGGCGGCTTTGCCGAGTACATGGTGGTGCCCGCCGACTTTGCCTACCCCATCCCCGCTGGCTTTCCGGATGAGCAAGCCGCACCGCTTCTATGCGCCGGCATCATCGGCTACCGCTCCTTGCGCCTGTGCGAGATCCAGCCCGGCGCGCGGCTGGGACTGTACGGCTTTGGCGCCTCAGCCCACGTGACCATCCAGGTAGCACGCCACTGGGGATGCAAGGTCTATGTATTTACCCGGAGCGAGGAACACCAACGCCATGCCCTGGAACTCGGTGCTGCCTGGGTGGGCCAGGCGCAAGACACACCACCCGCGGAGCTTGACAGCGCCATCACTTTTGCTCCCGCGGGCTGGCTGGTCCCCGAGGCACTGCGCGTCCTGCGCAAGGGGGGCACGCTGGCCATCAATGCCATCCACATGAGCCCTATCCCCGAACTGCCCTACGCTCTGCTCTACGGCGAACGGACCGTCCGCAGTGTGGCCAACTCTACCCGACGGGATGCCGAGGAACTGCTCCAACTGGCCACCGAGATTCCCGTACACACAGACGTAGAGCTGTATGCACTGTCCGAGGCCAACACCGTGCTGCAGCGCCTCAAGCGGAGCGAGATACAGGGTGCGGCCGTGCTGCAGATTCACTAATGCCCCCTGGCAGATACTGAACCTGAACGTTGGAGGACTGTCCCCGCATGAGAAATCGATTCCTGTTGCTGAGCGGCCTGAGCACCCTGCTGGCATTCCTGATATTGGGTTGCTCCCTGGGAGGTGCTGGGGTATCGCGCATCACCCCCACACCCACAAAGACGCCGCGCTCCCTGTTCACCGCTACCCTGACGGCGATACCCTCTGCACGGCCCACCGACACCCCGTTGCCCACCGATACTCCCGTGCCACCCACCGATACACCCTTTCCAGCCGACACCCCGCTGCCGACCAGCACCCCGGTCCCGCCCACAGATACTCCGGCGCCAGTTGACACCCCGGTCCCGCCCACAGATACGCCTCCACCACCAACCGACACACCCAGACCAGCGGCCACCAACACTGCCTCCCCGCCGACCAACACACCCAAACCCAAGGTCGACTTTAGGATCAAGGAGATCGTCGCCTTTGAGGACGGCAGTCTGACAAAGTCTGGGTTCCACAACGTCTACTTCTCCGTTGTCGATGCAGGCGGTGCGCCACTTGATGGGATCATCCTGGTCGAGGTCAACAATCAGCCTCCAGTCGAGGTGGTGACTGGAGACAAGGGTCCGGGCAAGACTGAGTTCACCATGTACGCTGGGGACTATAGGTTCAAGGTGGCAGGGAACACCAACGGACAGACCTTCAGCAGTGAAGAGACCCACGTGTTGTCCATAGTCTTTGGGCACGCCGTCTGGGACGACCTGATCCGTGGCGGCATCTGCACCGACGCTGCATCGTGCCTGGCCATGGGACCGATGCACTATAGCTACAACGTCACCTTCCAACGGACGCACTAGGCGATGGATGCAGAGTTGACCGTCCGCCCCGCGCGGCCCGACGACCGCCCGGACGTGGAGCGCATCTGTGCCCACACCTGGGAGTGGGGAGACTATATCCCCGAGGTGTGGAACGACTGGCTGGCCGATGAGGCCCTTTCCCGCGCCGAGGGCGGCAGCGGGTTGGGCCAGGTCATTGTCGGCCAGGTGGGGAAGCGGGTCGTGGCCCTGAGCAAGATCACCTTTCACACTCCCGACCAGGTGTGGTTGGAGGGCATGCGCGTCGAGGCTGATTTCCGTCGCCAGGGCATTGCCAGCCGGTTCCTCCAGTACAGCCTGGCATACGCCCGGGAGCGCGGCGCCCGGGTAGTGCGACTGGGCACCGGTCACCACAACACACCGGTGCACGCCCTGGCAGCCCGTGCCGGCATGGTGCGCGTTGGCACCTACGTGGTCTGGACCGCCGAGCCGCTGGCTGACGGCCCCCAACCCACCATCCTGAACCAAGATCAGACCGCTGCCGTTCAAGCCTTTGTGCAGGCAAGCCCGGTGTGGGACCACACCCACGGTCTGTACAGCCTTGACTGGGCCTGGCAGGAACTGTCGGCAGAGCGCCTGGCCCAGTACCTGGACAGCGGCCAGATGATGGCGCGACAGACGCCCGACGGGGGACTGCTCGCCCTCGCCCTGGCCGTCTGCGAACCCGCGGACGAGGAGATGTGGATAGGCTTTGCGGATGGACGGCCCGCAGCGGTTACCACCCTGCTAAGGGCACTCCGAGCCCACGCAGCCCAGGCCGGTGCTAAGAAGCTGCGCGTCATGCTACCCAATCTGGACTGGCTGCGGGACGCTTTCCACGTGGCTGGCTATGGTCCTGGCGATTGGGAAGGCGAACTCTGGGTATTTGAGCTGCGCCTGGCCCAAAACGGCGGAGGCAGCCATGGCGGCTAGACGATCGGGTGCCGGGTGGCTCGGCTGGATGCTGGGCCTGGTCCTGGCAGCCGCCGTGCTGATCGGGGCCCTGGTGCTCACCCGCCCGCTCTGGTCGGACCTGCTGTTCAACGTGACCGGCGAGGAGTCGCTGGCCGGCCAGGTGCGTGGTGGGTTGGAGTGGCTGGGCAACATCACCCGACCCCGGCCCGATACCGCCGACTTTGTGCCGGTGGCGAACGCCGGCGTCAACCCCTTTGGCGTAAACGCCTTCCTGGAGCAAGAGGTCGAGCTGGAGAAACGGGAGCTGGCCGTGCAGATGATCGCCGACGCTGGCCTTCACTGGATCCGCCAGGAGTTCCCCTGGGAGGATATCGAGATCCACGGCAAGGGTGACTTTGAGGACCGGCGCCACGAACCCCACCGCTCGGCCTGGGAAAAGTACGACCACATTGTGGACCTGACCGATGAGTACGGGCTGGAGGTCATCGCCCGACTGAGCAACCCACCTGCCTGGAGCCGTGCCGAGGGGGACAGCGCGGGCACGAGTGCCCCGCCCGACGATTTGCACGACTATGGCGACTTTGTGGAAGCGGTGGTCCGCCGGTACAAGGACCGGATCCGGTACTATCAGATTTGGAACGAGCCCAACATCTACCCTGAGTGGGGCGAACAAGCGGTCAGCCCCGAGGAATACGCCGAACTGCTCAAGGTGGGCTATACGCGGGTCAAAACGGTCTGTCCGGAGTGCATAGTCATCTCTGGCGCACTGGCGCAGACGATTCCCCTTGGCCCCCGCGACCTGAATGATTTCATCTTCCTGCAAAGGATGTACGATGCCGGCGCGGGCGACTATTTCGACGTGCTGGCCATGCAGGGCTACGGCCTGTGGTCCGGTCCCACCGACCGGCGAATGCGACCGCGCGTGCTGAATTTCTCGCGCCCCCTCTACCTGCGGGAGATCATGGTCGAAAACGGCGACGACGCCAAGCCGATCTGGATCACCGAGATGAATTGGAACGCTCCGCCCGCCGACCTGCCCGACAAGTCCTTTGGCTATGTCACACCCGAACAGCAAGCTCGCTACGCTGTACTGGCCTACCAGCGCGCCCAAGAGGAGTGGCCCTGGCTGGGAGTGGTCAACTTGTGGTTCTTCAAGCGGGCAACCGACGCCGAACGGAACCAGGCCATGTACTACTTTCGGCTGGTGGAACCCGACTTTACGCCCATGCCGGTCTACGACGCGAT
>CBDUWJ010000289.1:0-4071 GCA_965370895.1 uncultured Anaerolineae bacterium
AGAGCAAACGCCAGATCCTCCAGGATGATCGTGGCACCCCCTTCGGCCATCACAAAGCCATCGCGGTCGGCGTCAAAGGGGCGGCTGGCGCCGGCCGGGTCGTCGTTGCGTCGAGAAAGGGCACGCATGCGGTCGAAAGTAGCTATGGCGATGGGCGTGATGGCTGCCTCAAAGCCGCCGGTGAACATGGCCCGGGCGTGGCCGCGGCGGATGGTTTCATAGGCCTGGCCGATGGCGTTGGCGCTGGTGGCGCAGGCTGACGAGATGCCCATGTTTGGCCCACGGGCGCCGGTGCGCAGGGCGGTCTGCACGGCAGGTACGTCCACCGAGATCATCGGCACCAGAATGGGGCTCACCCGGCGGGGACCCTTCTGGCGAAGCACGTTCAGCTCTCGGGTATAGGTCCCGATTCCGCCGATGCCTGAGCCCATGATCACACCCACGTCGTGGGCGTTGTGCTCGTTGATCACCAGGCCCGATTGGGCAAGTGCTTCCCCCAACGCAGCGATGGCGAACTGGCCGAAGCGGTCTGCCCGACGAGCGTCCTTGACGGGCATATAGTCCGTTGGGTCGAACCCGTGGGCCTCACCCGCAAAATGCACCTCATGTTGAGTCGTATCAAACAGTGTGATGGGACGGATCCCTGATCTTCCAGCAACTAGATTCCGCCACATCGTGGGCACGTCCAGGCCCAGCGGCGAGATGACCCCCATGCCGGTCACGACGATGCGCTTGTCTTCCATGATTGCCAGATGTCTCCTCGCTAGGTAGAGGTTGCGGCTGCAACCCGATCCGGGAGGCTGGGCACACCCCCGGATCCGCTGTGCCCTTTGTTCGCCAGCCGAGTCTCGTACTTGTTCAGTGCTGCGGAGAGGGCCATTAACAGGTCCACGTCCAGGCTTTCGGCCAGGGCGATCAGTGAGAAGAATGTGTCTCCCAGCTCCTCCACTAAGGCGTCCTCCGGCGTCACCGGCGACCGGCCGTATTGAGTGGCCTCCAGGATGGCCTTGGCCACCTCTCCGACCTCAGATGACAGGTCCAGGGCGTGGACATGGGGTGTATGGCGCAGACCATACCGCGCCAGGAAGTCGCGGACACGCGTTTGGAAGTCCATGTACTACAACCCGGGGCTTGTCTTGAGGCCATGCCCGGTCAGCGCTATGACGACCGGTGCCTCCTCGGACACTGGCAGGGTGTCGCTCAGCTCAGGAAGGGCTGCCACGGCGGCGGCTGAGGTTTCCTCTACGTAGAATCCCCGACGAGCCAGTTGCTTGCAGGCCCCCTCAATCTGCTCCTCGGTCACGCTGACCACCGCACCGTCCGTGGCGCGCACGGCGGCCAGGATCTGCGCGCCCCTCGGCGGCTGCTGGATGGAGATGCCTGTGGCCATGGTTGGAGCAGAGACCGCTGGTTCGACTGTGTCGCGTCCGTGGACAAAGGCCTGGTAGAGCGGTGCACAGGCGGCAGCCTGAACGGCGAACAAACGCGGTAGGCGTGCGAGCACACCCGCTTGATAGAGTTGGCGGAATCCCCGGTAGGCGCCCAGAAGCAGGCTGCCGTTGCCTACGGGCAGGAGGATGGCGGCCGGAGTGCAATGATCCAATTGCTGCCACAACTCGTAGGCAAAGGTTTCGGTGCCGGCCAGAAAATAGGGATTGTACACGTGGCTGGCGTAATATGCTCCGTGGGCGGCCACCGCCCAGGCGGCCAGGGCGGCGTACTCGCGTTTGCCCTTGATCTGGACGACTTCCGCACCGTAGCTAGCTATCTGCTCCAGTTTGGGACCAGCAGCAGTGAAAGGGACACAGATCTCACAACCGATATCTGCGTGGGCGGCGTAGGCTGCCAGACTGGCACCGGCATTGCCCGACGAATTCTCCACCACGCGCTGGATTCCCAGGCCGCGCAGTGCCGTGACCATGACCGCTGCACCCCGATCCTTGAATGAACCGGTCGGCGCCAGGGATTCTAGCTTGAAGAAGACGCGGCGTCCCTTCCAATCCACTGGAATGAGCGGGGTGTCCCCCTCGCCCAGTGTGACCGGCTCCCAGGTTGGGTGAAGGGGCAGCAGCGAACGATAGCGCCACAGGCCGCGTTGGGTCGTGTCCAGCCGTGCGGCATCAAAGGGTGGCCGGGTCTGCAGATCGAACAGCCCGCCGCAGACACACCGCCACTCGCGCGTGTCGAGCGGATGGGACTTGCCACAGGTTGTGCACACAAAGGAATTGGATTCGGTCATTGCGGGGATTATAGCACACTAGACACAAAACCCAAAACCAGCTTGCCGTAAGCGCTCATTTCCGAGTCAGACGTCATGGGCGTGACTGTGGCCCGAGGAGAGATAGGTCAACCTCAACAACCTCTGTGCCTCGTTTCAGGGTGGGTACTCGTTCTGTTTCCCATCACCACCCGCTGCCCGCCTTCCACTGCGGTGCGCCCGGCCCTGGCGAACCTGGACCTAGCGTGACCGGGCCTCGTCGGGAAACGGGCTCTTGGCTATGTCCCGAACAGCCGCGCCGCCTTGTCCGTGTCCGTGACGGAGGTTCGTTTCCCAGAGAACGTAGCAGGACAATGACCGGAATAAGAACGGCTGGTATCGGGCTGCTGCCATGTGCCAGATGCATGCTGCGCTTGGGAACCAGGGGTAATCGTTGTGCCACTTAGGCCGGCATCAACATGCCGACTAGCCAGGTCCGCAGCCGTTGCCTCACTGTCGGTTGGACGCTGTCGCAGGCGCTCAGATCGTACTCGTTGGTCGCGAGGGCCTGGCCATTGCGGGTCAGCCGGCAGGTCAAGCGCCAGTCCCCCCCAGCCGGGAGCTCCCAGTGGAGGTCGCCCACAATCTCGGCTGAATCCGGGGCTACATCCACGATGCGCACGAAGCGGCTCAGCGGCTGCCTATCTCCATCCCACAACGTCACCTCCAGAAGGCACCCAGGAAGCGCCCTGCTCAGGTCGTTGATCATCCACACTCTGCCGTCAAAGCGGCCGCCGGACTCGAACCGCTTCAGCGGATAATCCACGCTGATCAGCAAGGGGTTGTACAGTCGCTTGACCGTTTCGTAGGCGGGTTTGCGCTGCCGGTAGAAATCTATGAGGGCCCAGGAGATGGCTGGCCATGGTTCATTCAACTGCCAGATTAGCACGCCGCCGCATCCATTGGCCTTGCGCCGTCGATAGTGTTCAACCGCGATCTGCAAGCCGTGGGCCTGGGCGCGCTGGCTGGCTGCGACAAAGCTCTCGATACTTGCTTCCTTCCCGGAGAGAAAGGGCTGCGCGTAACGCCACAGCTTTTCCAGTCCCGCGCCGTGGTAGGCCCACGACGGTCCCGGTGGCCAGAGGTCCTCTGCGGGGATGAAGCGGCGCAGGGTTGCCGCGTCAGGCGGGGCTTGCAGCCCGAATTCGCTGGCAAAAACAGCTCTGTCATCGCGATAACGTGAGGGAGGTTGGTAGTTGTGCCACACCTGCCAATTGTGGCTGTCGCCGTCAGTCGGTGATGCGGGCAGGAAGGGACGTGCGGGATCCTCTGCCTCCACAACCCTCCGCAGGGCATCTAAAAGCGGCGCATTGCGTCGCGGGCTGAACTCGTTGCCCCCGCACCAAAGGACCAGGCTGGGATGGTAACGCAGGTCGCGGATGATGGCTCGCGCTTCGGATTCCACCAAGCGCAAGTAGCCCCGCGAACGTGGGTAGCGCGTCAGAAAGGCGCAGGCAAATGGGAACTCCTGCCACAGGAGGATGCCCATCTGGTCACATAGATCGTAGAAGGTGCGCTTCTCGCGCAGGCCGCCCCCCCAAACGCGGAGCATGTTCATGTTGGCCTGGCGGGCCAGCGTCAGCAAGGCGCTATAGTCGGCGCCGGTAACGCGCCCAGGTAGCAGATCAGGAGGCACCCAATTGGCCCCACGGGCGTAGACGCGGCGCCCGTTGATGTACAGGGTCCAGCCTTTCAGTTTCACCTGTCGCAGCCCGATAGTACGAGCTACCGAGTCTTCCAGTTTGTCGCCAGCCCACAGCTCGGCGGTCAGGCGGTAGAGGTCGGGACGGCCATGATCCCATGGCCACCACAGA
>CBDUWJ010000290.1:0-4069 GCA_965370895.1 uncultured Anaerolineae bacterium
GATTGTCGGGCAGTGTCTCAAATGCACGTTCGAGATTATCAACGACGGGCAACAAGCGGGTCAGCACGTCGGCTTTGGCATTGGCGTAGGAATGCTCCTGCTCGCGCTGGAACCGCTTGCGGGCATTGGACAGCTCGGCCCTGGCGCGCTGCCAACCGTCCAGGTATTCCGCTTCTTTCGCCCTGGCCTCTTCTAACTCCTGGCGGAGGGCGGTCAAATCGTCGTAACCGCCCTCTTCGACCGACTTCTCGACCTGATCCTCCTCAGTACCTTGCCGTGGGGTTGGTCCTAGGCCCTCAACGCCCTGGACCTCAACCCCCTCCACAGTTTCTACTCTTTCTACTCCTTGGGCTTCTTCTTCCATCACTACCTTGCTCCTCCGGATCTCACGATTGTTCAATCCCACCATATAACTCGCCAAACAGGTCGCTCATCAGCTTGGCCATATAGCGTACAGTAGAGATGGCCCGGCTGTACGGCATCCGCATCGGCCCCATTACGCCCAACGCGCCTGTCGCCTCACCGCTAACCCCGTAGGGTGAAACTACCAGGCTGCACTCTTGAAGCTCGTTCCAACGACCTTCACCCCCGATGATCACTTGAACGCCGCCGACCTCCAGCATGTCCGTCAGCAATTCCTCCAGCAGCGTGCGATCCTCAAAGAGCTGAATCACATTCCTCGCGGTCTCTGGTACACGGAACTCGGGCTGGTGCAAGATGTTGCTCAACCCATCCCGGTACAGGTGCAAGCCGGCCTGGTCATTCACGTGCTCCATAACCTGCACCACAACATCCAGCACCTGCTGCTCAAAAGCCCCCACCTGTCGCCGGCAGACACGCACACGCTGCACAGAAGTCCCAACGCACAAGTCGTTCATGCGGTTGGCAGTCTGGCTGAGCGTGTCCTGGCTGGCCGGCTCGTCCAGCGTGAGCATCTGCTGCCGGACGATACCGCCTTCCAGCACGACGATCAACAGGACCATGGTCTCGTGAATGGAGATCAACTGCACGCGCCTCAGCCGGCACTGCTCCGTCCTGAGGCTGGTCACCACGGCAGCCGAGTGCGATGTGCGGGCCAGCACCGAGGCCGCCAACCGCATCCACTGCTCCAGGTCCACGCCCACCTGGTGGAACTGGTGACGGATGGTCCGCTGATCCTCCACCGGCAACTGCGACTCGCGCATCAGGCGCTCTACAAAGTAGCGGTAGCCTTGCTCGGTGGGCACGCGTCCCGCCGAGGTGTAGGGTTGGTCCAGATACCCATGCTCTTCCAGAACCACCATCTCGTTGCGGATGGTGGCCGAGCTAACTCCCAGACCATAGTCTTCGATGGTCTTGGAGCCGACCGGCTGCGCTGCCGCGATGTATTCCCGGATCACCAGGCCCAGAATCAGTTGTTGGCGTGGCGTCAAATCGTTCATTGTGTCCTCAAACCAGGCTCAATCAGATACTGGGGCGCAGGCCCCATACGAGAAGTAGTGGTACAAGGCCTGCGCCCCAACACGTGGTTGATTTGGCCCATCCTAATAGATCGTTAGCACTCAATGAATGCGAGTGCTAACGATCTTCTATTCAGATAATACCACGAACTGTTTTGTCTGTCAAGAAGGCAGGCGCGCATGTCGGGCATCTGCGACGATCCTGTGGAGGAAGCTCCAAACAGGCTTGCACCTCCCCTCCCCAAGCCAGGGCACGGGCGGGCTGATGGGGCGTTTTCAGACGAGTGTTTGGGAAAGAGTACTCAGTAGGCGTGGCGCTCGCCAATCATGGCAAAGAACGTGCGAAGCATGATCTTGAAATCGAGCCACAGGGACCAGTTCTCGATGTACCACAGGTCATACTTGGTCCTCTCGGCGATGGAGGAATCGCCGCGCAGCCCATTGATCTGCGCCCAGCCGGTAATGCCTGCCTTTTCTCGGTGGCGGTCCATGTAGCGGGGGATACTGCGCCGAAACCGCTCGACATAGACGGGTTGCTCCGGGCGCGGCCCCACCAGGCTCATCTCGCCCACAAGCACGTTGATGAACTGGGGCAACTCGTCGATCGAAAAGCGGCGGATGAACCTGCCCAAGCGGGTCACCCGCGGATCGTCGGCAGTCGTCCAGCCTGGTCCGTCCTGTTCGGCGTCCCTGCGCATCGAACGGAACTTGAGGCACCAGAAGGGCTTGGCATCCAGGCCCATCCGCTCCTGAGCGTAGAACACGGGTCCAGCCGAGTCAAGCTTGATGACCACGGACACCAACAGAAGGACAGGTGAAAGGAGCACCAACGCTAGAGCGCTGCCCACCAAATCAACCCCTCGCTTGAGGGTCAGTTTCCAGCCACGTAGAGCCACGTCGCGTACAGTGAGCAGCGGCAGACCACCCAGGTCGCCGATGCTGAGCTCCGTGGCGATGATCTGGAATAGATCGGGAAAGATCTTGACGCCCACCTGCTCTCGCTCGCACCGAGAGATAATGGCCAGGATCTCGTGGTGGGTCAGCTCTGGCTGCCCGATGATCACCTCTTCGATCTCGTGCTCTGGGATTAGGTCGGGAAGGTCGTCTATGGTGCCCAGTACAGGGACACCCATGATCTGCTGACTTGGCGGGCGTTGATCGGGTCCGGGTATCTCGCCGTCCACAAAACCGACGACGCGGTAGCCCAGGCCGGGCATCTGCCGGACCTTCTGCAGGATCATCCGGCCCACGTCCCCTGTGCCGACGATCAAGAGCCGGTCAGCCCACAGTCCTCGCCTGCGGAGCATACTGCGCCCCATGGCCAGCACGGAACGGCCCGCCGTCACCAACACGACGGTCAATAGCCAGACATAAACGACCATGACCCGAGGAAAGTCCACTTCCAGCCTGCTGTTCTTGAAAAGAACGGTGGTGAAGGCGATGGTGGAGATGGTGCCAATAGAAGTTGCGGCGAAGATACGATAGAACCCATCCAGGCGAGGCATGCTGCGTTTCACATCGTACAACCGCGAGAAAAAGTAGACGGTGATAATGGTGACAACCTGGACAGCCAACATCCCCATGTACTCGCTAAAGGGCCCGATGTTGACCGGCGGGGGCACGGTCACCACCCGGCGCAGCCAGTAGGCCAGATAGAAGGCTAGAATAACCATCACCACATCGTTGACCACCAACAGCACGGTGTACAGAGTGTCGGCTTTGCGTTTCATCACCCGCCCCCCTTGCCCTGTAGAGGCACAGCCGAGGCCACGCCCCGCCGTTCGGACGGCCGCAACCAGTCGCGCAAGAGTGCCCAACCCTGCAAGAGCCCGATGGCAGTATAGATCAGCCAATTGACCAGGAAGAAGGTCCGCTGCTTAAAGTGCTTGTCGTGGAAAAGGCGCATGGTCCGGTAGAACTGCACGTTGGCAAATGTACTCCGTTGCCTGCTCGACTGTCCTTTGTAGTGCAACACCGTCACACCAGCATTATACCATACCTGCCAGCCCTGGTTCTTGGCCCGGTAGCTGAAATCCAGATCCTCGGCGTACATGAAGTAACGCTCATCCAAGAGGCCGACTTGGGTCACGGCCTCCCCTCGCATGAGCATAAAGGCCCCCACCACCGAGTCCACCTCAGTGGTCACGTCCGGTGGCAGATAGGTGACGTTATAGCGGCCAAAGCGTTGGCTGTGAGGGAACAGGCGACCCAACCCCGACAGCCGGTAGAAAGCCACTTCTGGCGTGGGAAAGCTACGGCGACAGGCTTTGTCCAGGCTGCCATCCGCGCGCACCAATCGGGGGCCGGCCACCCCGGCTCGAGGGTGGGCTTCCATGAAGGCCAGCATGTCGGCCAACGCCGACGGTGGCAGCACAGTGTCCGGGTTCAGGAATAGCGCATAGCGAGGGAGTGAGGCACGAGGGTTACTTCGTTTCTCACTACCAACATCCGATTCCCCACCGCCATACCCAAAGGCACGCAGCCCCAGGTTGTTGCCGGCCGCATAGCCCCGGTTCTCAGCGCGGATGAGGCGTACATTCGGGAACTCGTCCGCCACCATGCCGGCGCTGCCATCGGTGGAGCCATTGTCCACGACGCACACCTCAAAGGCAAAATCACCCCGGCTATCG
>CBDUWJ010000291.1:0-4054 GCA_965370895.1 uncultured Anaerolineae bacterium
CAAGCCGGGCCAGCACCTGGCGCAGCTCCCTCGCCCCCGACACGCCCATGAACACGTGGCGGATATCGGCCTCGTTGTCCAGCAATGCCGTGATCCGGGTGCCGATCTGGCTCATCACCTCCTCGTCGATGCCGCTCGGTCGCTGGTCCACGATGAGCAGCGTGACCTTATACTTGCGCAACTCGCGGGCAATCGTGCCGAAAATCGTCTGCCGGGCGATAGCCGGGTCCAGAAACTTGTGCGCCTCTTCGATCACAATCACCAGAGGTTGTGGTTCCTCGGTCCTATTGCCCAGGGCAGCCTCCATGCGGCGTACATACCGGTTGTGGATACGCCGTGTCAGGTAGTTGGCCACCAGGATATAGGCCTCCAAGGTGCTGCCATAGCGCCCAAACTCCAGGATCACGTGGATGCCCCGGTCCAGGTACTCCATGATCTTGCCAACTACGTCCTCCCCGACACGCGGCCGCAGGAAGTCAAACCGGCGGAACAGACCTAACTTGCGCTGGATTGCCCCCAATGTGCCACCATGAAGCTTGGCCTCATCGAGCAGAAAGTCGAGCTCAGAGGAGCCTTCGTCGTCCCCTTGCCCCTCTTCCAGCAACGTTTCGATCCAACCCTTGCCCAGCCGCCGCCGCAGGTAATACAGGGCACCCACCTGCACCTCAGTGAGACCCATCAAGTTGCTGAGCATGGCTACATCCTCTGGCTCGATCTGATCGTAGCCGATGCGCACCTCAAGGTCCCATTTGCTGCCCCGCCGATCTGAGGACTCGCGGTCCAGGGTCATCACGCTGACTTGTCCCGATGAGAAAAGCTGCCGCAGTCCCTTGACTCGATGACGACCCTCAGCCTGGCTCTCCCAGCCATATTCATTGTGCATGTCAAAGATCAGGGTCACCGCCACACCCCGCTTGATGATGCCCGCCAGCAACATCCGGGTCAAGAACGTCTTGCCCGTCCCAGTCTTGCCGAACACCCCGCTGGACCGCTCCACCATACGCTCCAGGTTCAGGTAGACCGGCACGTCCTCCATATCCAATGGCGCGCCGACGTAGAAATGCTGCTCGTCCTCGGCGCCAAAGACGCGGTTCACGTCCTCTTCGGTGGCTTCGTAGACGGGCGAGAAGTGGGCCGGCACCGTCTTGACCGGCTTTGGTTCGTCAGCAGCCTCGTCCAGAACCAGCATGGGCGACACCTCAAGCCGGCCGAAGGTGCTAGTGCCCTGGTGAACCTGGGCCAGGAAGGGGTCAGAGGTGTCAGGGGGTGTCTTTTCGATAATGGAGTTAGTGCTGTCCAGAGCCACGTCGGTGATGATGGAGAAGAAGCGGCGCCCCGTCTGACCGCGCACCACAACATAGCGACCCACGGCCATGCCCTCCACCACGGCGCTTCGGTCGAGCCTGACGTTCAGTCCCTCACTCAGGCTCCCGCTCACGACTATGCCCAGTCGCCGGGCCTCCGACAGGGCCTCCGGGGACGGTGGCGTCCGCGGGAAGAAATTGTCCAGTTGGCCACGCTCGTCGGTCATGGTCGTATCCTCCGCAGAAGGGCATCCAGTCGGGGCAGGTCCATCGCCAGCAGGCGAGCGAGTTCTCGCCCAGCATCCACCAGGAAGCCGTGCCCGGCCGCGTCCCGCGCCTTCGCTGCGTTGCGCAGATTGGCCGCTAGAAGTTCGTCGGCGAACGGGTCGCGACTGTCCATTACCAACCGGAAATAGTCAAACCGCTGCGTAAAATCGCGCAGCTCCTCATCGGTGCAGGTAACAACCTGCTCCAGGCTCATCGGCGGCTGAGGTGGCAACCAGTGACACCACTGGTTGCCGCAGCGATGGCCAACTACCTGCACGTGCACCTCAATGGGCAGCAAACGCTGGTACTGGTCAGCAATCACTTCAGGCCTCTCTTCGGCCATCACCGCCACCTGGCGGATGAGGGGATCGTCCAGCAACTGGACATCTCGAATCAAGCCCAGGATCGTGACTCCGTCCTCAGCTTCGACCTTCACCAGGGCACCGAACGTTGGCACTTGGGAACGGAGCAACCGGCAGCCAACGGCAAACCGGGCATTGCTGGCACTGATTACTTTGCCGACTTGAAAGATCTCAGTACTCACAGACGCCTCCTGAATGGAGCACGAGCCACGCGCTTCTGCGCCGCCTTATGAGACAATTGGGGCGTTGACATCCCCTGCCGGCCAATCCCTCGCAAGATCATCGTTTCCAATGCCTCCCGCTCCGCATGCAGAATGATAGCCAGTTCGTCCGCCCGGGTGAGGGCATAGGGATAGCCGTTGCTGATCTGAGATTGGTCGTACACAAGGGTGTGAATCCAGCTCAACTTCTCTGGGTTCAGGGCCACCCACTCGGGCACCTCGACCCGTGCAGGTTCGGCCTCTATGCCAGGGGGCCGCGGCCAATCGAGCGGGTTGGCATTCAGGTAGAAGAAGTAGATCGGTGGCGTACCCGCATTGACAAAAAGCGCCGACCGCTCACCCGGCCCCAAATCGCCCCAGAGCTCTCTGTCACCAATGCCCATGAACGCGGACGGCCCTGACGATGTGCAGGATGGGTCCTCTTGCCAGGCAAGGTCCAGCAGGTTGACCACACCTGCCCGGCGGGAACGGCTGATGACCCCGGCCAGTGCAGCCCCCGCCAAACGAATCCGCTCCAGTTGGGCGGCATAACTCTGCTGGAGGGCCTCCTGCTCCGCACGAGGGATGTCTGGCGACCAAGCCCGCAAGCCAAGGGTGCTATCTAGTAGAGCCACCAGAGGATCGCCCCCTGATCCCGCTTCGGCTAGGTCAGCCAGCCTCTGGATCTCGGATACGTCGCGCCGGGCGTTGATTTGTTCAACAGACACCAGCCCGCCAGCCCTGTCGACAGCGCAGGCTACGACAGGCTCCGACGTCGCCACAGGCGCACGTCCGCTGCCGTGGTGGTAGACCAGACTGCCGATGTTGATCAGGTAGTAGGGGACCTGACTGTGCAGATCCGCATAGATCTGCGAACCATCGACCGCAAGAACCGTAGCCTGCTCTGGAGGTTCCGATGCTGGGAACACAGCGTTCAGTGGTTCGCGAGTGGGCAGAGCACAGTCCCGCTCCTGCCCCCCGGGCGACCTGGTCAGCGCAGCCAACCGCTCCTGGTCGTTGGCATAGAGCTGAAGCAACTCGCGCACAGCAGGCAAGACCTTCTTTCGCTGGCTGGCTCTGGTGGCCAGCACCTCACTCATCTCTTCGACTTGCCCGGTAAGCTTATGCAGTTCCAGCGTCATAGCTTCCCCCGCAGTCCATTATACCTCATCGACGACGGAATGGCAAAGGTCTAATGGCAGCGCATGCTGGCACTTTGCTGCACCCGTCCTTGCCAGCTTGGGGTGGATGTGGTAAACTATGCCCGACACCAACGCTGGGAGGAGAGAAGCAATGGAAGCACTCAAGGAGCGGATCCAGCGCGAAGGGGAGAACCTGGGCAGGGGCATCCTCAAGGTCGACGGGTTTATCAACCACCAGGTCGATCCGGCCTTGATGCTGGAAGCAGGACGGGAACTGGCAATTCGCTTTGCCCACATCGGAGCGACAAAAGTATTGACCGCTGAGATCTCCGGCATCGCGCCCGCGTTGACGACTGCTCTGGCCCTGAACGTCCCTTTGCTCTACGCCCGCAAGACCAAGCCGGTCACCATGACCGAGCCGGTCTACGTTGAAGCTGCCCCCTCGCACACAAAGGGGGTCTCTGTCTTTCTGATGGCTTCACCCGAATTCCTGGGGCCAGGCGACCGGATCCTGATCATCGACGACTTCTTGGCAAGCGGCCAGACCATCGGCGCTCTGGTGCGCATGGTTCAGCACGCCGGGGCCGAGTTGGTGGGCATCGGCGCCCTCATCGAAAAAGCGTTCGAGGAAGGACGATCACAACTGGAACCACTGGGAGTACCTCTCCGCGCCTTGGCCGTAGTTGCCGATATGTCAGATGGTCATATCACCTTCGCCGAGTGAGTGTGACAGTGTCCACACCAGGGCCTGACCGCGAGGCGGTCGCCATCCTCGACTT
>CBDUWJ010000292.1:0-4050 GCA_965370895.1 uncultured Anaerolineae bacterium
AGAATTGCTGAGATGACCATTGGACAGCTTTCGAATGGCTGCCTGCTCCCAAGGAATCTCCACAGAATTGCACGCAGGTTCCATCGAATCTGCGGTAGAGTTGCACTTCTTCCTGCAACCATCATGCTCCACTGTATGAACCGGGACAAACCCCGACGGGAATCGTATCCTTGTCGCAAGCTCTGGCATTCTCAAGCTCCGCCGGCCCGCATCTGACCTTTGAGATATCCCCACAAACGACGCACAGAGTGTCCTACAAGTCTCCACGGTTTTGTGGTATAATAGGATTCGACGTCGATCATCTGCTCACTCTTCTCGCGAAAGGCAAAAATGAGGCATACTTCTGTCATTGAGGCAAGGGTCGAGATTCGCGCAGAACATAGGGAGAGAGCCCTGGCCTGTTGTATTGTCCTGGCCGCTAGTGGGGCCTTCTCAAACGGTCGGAGCGCCACGTGACCAAACCAATGGAACAGAACAAGCCCGCCATACACCGCTTCTGGGAAATCGACACCATCCGCGGAGTCGCCATTGTCCTGATGATCTTCTTTCACCTTATGTGGGATCTGAGCTATTTTGGCGCTTATGCGGGCAATATGCTTGCTGCCCCCTGGCGGACCTTTGCCCGAAGCATTGCCACTACTTTCATCTTTGTGCTGGGCGTCTCCCTGACCTTGAGCTACAATCGACTGAAGCCAAAGCTGAGTCAGAAACAGTTGTTTCGAAAGTACCTGCTGCGAGGCGCCAAGATATTTGGTTTGGGAATGGCTGTCACCGTTGTGACCTACTTTGTCATCGGTCACGGGTTTGTGGTTTTTGGTATACTGCACCTGCTGGGTCTGTCAACTATCCTGGCCTATCCCTTTTTGCGTTCGCGTTGGGCCAGCCTCGTCGCCGGTATCATGGTCATTGGATTGGGTGTTTACGTCAGCCGCTTCTTGTCACTATCTCCCTGGTTTCTCCCTTTGGGCGTGCAGCAGGTCGGGCGCTACATGGTTGACTACTACCCGATAGTCCCCTGGTTTGGCTTTGCCCTGCTGGGGGTGTTTTTTGGCTTTACCCTGTACCCCCGTGGAACCCCTCGATTCCACCTGCCCGATTGGTCGCACACGGCCCCCATTCGCGGATTGACCTATTTGGGCTTACACTCGCTGTTCATCTACTTGATCCACCAGCCCATTCTTCTGACTATTCTGATAGTACTGGGGATAGGCTCCATCTAGCGGCGCACACCCCCAGGCAGAATCTCCACACAAAGTGCGCACAATCTGCAACAAATCTGCAGCAAATCTCCACAACTTTGTGGTATCATGAGCCCCGACAACATCAAGCGGGGACCCGCTAGCGGGAGACCCGCAAATAGATGCGAGGAGGGTAGCATGAAAAAGTACTGGAAGATCGTTGGGATCGTCACGCTGGTAGCGGTCCTGGGGCTGGCAGCCGTAGGGGCTGTAGCCGTTGCCCAGGAACCGGAGGACGGACCGGACTGGAACCTCCGGGAGAAGCTGCACGAGGCCATCGCCGGTGCCTTGGGCATTGGTGTGGACGAATACGATGCAGCCGTAGAGACAGCCCATGAGCAGGTGCTGGAAGAGGCCGTGGCCGAAGGCCTTCTGACACAGGACCAGGCGGACCGGATGCGAGAGCGGGCGGAGTCTGGATTTCGCCCGTGGATGCGCGGAGGAGTCATTGGCCCTCGCGGGGACATGTTCGGTCCGGAAGCCAAGCATGGCAGACTGATGGGCGACCGGGAAAACTCGCTCATCAGGGTGGCTGCCGATGAACTGGGAATGACGGTGCAGGACCTGATGGCCGAACTCCGAGATGGCAAGAGCATCGCCGACGTGGCTGGCGTCAAGGTACAGGCCGTCGCCGATGCCTATGTGGCCCGGCTCGCCGAGATCCTGGGCAAGGCCGTGGAAGAGGGGCGCATCGACCAAGAGAGGGCCGACTCGGTGTTGGAACGGGCTGGCGAACGGGTGACGGAGCAGTTGAACGACGATGGCAAGAGCATCGCCCCCTGGAAGGACGGCAGGCCCGAAGGCTTCCCCGGTCACCTCCCCGACGGATTCCGGCGCGGTGGACACCCAGACCGGATGTACGGCTTCCCTGGTCAGAGTGACGCCTAGCCACAGAAGCTGTTTTCGGACGAGGGGCGATCATGCTCGCGGGGCTGTTCGCCCCCAACGGCTAATGTGAAGGAGGGAGGCGGTTCTAGCGACTAACACAACTTCCGCGGGCACGGGCGAGGGTCCCCTGGGCAGACACGAACGCGGGGCTCCCTCGCCCGCTTTTTCCTCCCGATTTCTTGAAATCCACCTGCTTTGCATCAAATCTCCATCAAATCTCCATCTCTTTCTGCTATCATGAGACCCGGTGAAACTGTGCAGACCGGACAGGTCCAAGTCATGATTCTGCCACAAAGTGGTGTGTTTATGCACGTCTCAACTGAGCCGGTTCTCCACAAGACCTGTCGGATGAGTACGAAAGCGGGAGGAAATGGGTCCAATGCTCCGTAACAAGCTTTTCTGGATAGTAGCCATCGCCCTCGTACTGGTCGCCAGCGGCGGTGGCTATTACTACTACAACAACGTCTACCTCCAGGCCCAGGAACCCATTGGGGAGCCGACTCTCGCGACGTTTGTCGTGAGCCGGGGCGATCTGGTCATCACCGCCGATGGCTCTGGCACCCTGGTACCGGCCTCAGAGATGGCGCTCGGATTCCGCAGCGGCGGCGTGCTGGCCGAGGTGCTGGTCGAGGTGGGCGACAACGTTGAGGCCGGGCAGGTGTTGGCCCGTCTGGACGACGCCGAGGCACAGTCCCAGGTGGACCAGGCCAAGATCAGTCTGCGCCAGGCCGAACTCAACCTGGCCGAACTGGCCCAGGAGGTCGACCCAGCAGGGTTGGCCTCAGCCCAGGCCAGCCTGGCGTCAGCCAAAGCTGATTTGACCAAGCTGACCTCGCCCCCGGCAGACCAGGATCTGCTGGCCGCCCAGGAGAATGCGAAAAGCACCCAGGAGGCGCTCGATGATCTGCTGGCCGGCCCCGATTCCGAGCAGGTGGAGATCGCCAAGGCCGATCTGACCCTGGCCGAGATCAACCTGCGGACCGCCCAGGCCGCCTACGACAAGGTCGCTTGGAAAGACAACGTCGGCTCGACCAAAGAGGCCGCCGACTTGTGGCAGGCCACCACCAACTACGACAGGGCCAAAGCCGAGCACGATGAGGTGCGGGCTGGTCCCGCGGCCGACGAGGTCTCCGACGCCAGATCCAGGGTTGCTCAGGCCCAGGCCCAGTTGGACGCCCTCCTGGAGGACCCCGATCCCAATGAGATCGTCGCCGCCGAGGCCAAGGTTGCCCAGGCTCAGGCCCAGTTGGACGACCTGCTGGCTGGGGCATCGGCCAAGGACCTGGAGACGGCAGAGCTGAACGTCGCCCAGGCCCAGCTGAATCTGGAGAGCGCCCAGCGCGGGCTGGAGGACACGCTGCTCGTGGCCCCCGCACCGGGCACGGTGGTCGCCGCGGAAGCCCAGAGGGGCGAGTCTGTGGGCACCAGCGCCTTCATCACCCTGGCCGACCTGGAGGAGCCCCAGGTGCTCTTCTGGGTGGAAGAGAGCGACCTGATGAGCGTCGCGCCGGGCAACAGGGTGAACATCGTCTTTGAGGCGCTGCCTGATTATTCTTTCCCGGGTGAGATCCTGAGTGTGGACCCGGCGCTGGTGACGGTGGACGGCACGTCGGCCGTCCAGAGCTGGGCCAGCGTGGACGTCTCCCACCAGAGGGGGTCCGCCCCCCCTGTCAGGCTGCTCTCCGGCATGAACGCCGAGGTCGAGATCGTTGCCGGGCAGGCGCTAAATGCGGTATTGGTGCCGATCCAAGCGCTGCGGGATCTGGGTCCGGAGCAGTACGCCGTGTTTGTGGTGCAGTCCAACGGCGAGTTGGAGCTGCGCCCCGTCGCGGTGGGGCTGAAGGACTTTGTTCACGCCGAGATCCTCTCTGGTCTGGAACCGGGCCAAGTCATCAGCACCGGTACCGTGGAGAGCACGGATACG
>CBDUWJ010000293.1:0-4040 GCA_965370895.1 uncultured Anaerolineae bacterium
CGTCCGGTGCCGGGGGAGCCCAGGGCATAGATGTTGAAGCCAAAGCTGGCGATGTCCACACCAAAATCAATGGCCTGCATGGCGCGCTCCTGGCCGATAATCGGCACGTCGCCCGGCAGTGAAGCGGTGCTCTCAAAGTCCAGAACACCAAGATCGCAGGGATTCCACAGATCGTCCGCTGTCAGTTCTCTAGCCTGTGCTCTGGCCTTGTCCGTCATTTCGCTCTGCTGCCTCCGTGGGTGGTCAGAAGATTATAGCCCCAACGGACAACGATGTCAAAGTGATGAGCGTTCTGCGTTGAACTATCAGACCGGCTGACGATCCAGGCCCGGCGCCTGCAAACTGATGGCGCCGGGCAAAGCAGGCCGGTACTGGTGGCTGACCGCCAACCGCTAGCGGCCCCCCAGCCAAAGCCACCAGAGACGGCGGCGGAGCCGCGTCCAGAGATCGCGGATCTGCCAGCCTTCCCGATCAGTGATCGCCTCTGGGCTATACTGGGCGCGTACAAAGGCGCCGGCCAGGTGTTCTGCTTCGAGCGGGGCCTCAACGCTGGCCTGGCGGACTCGCGTCCAGCGCGAATCCTTGCCGCGGGTCTGGAGCGCATCGTTCAGGGCCGCGGCGTACTCGTAGGGGGTTTGACCGTCGCGGTGGGGTTGCTGCAGGCGCGCGCCCCAACGGATCAGCCGACTGTGCCGATCGCGGACGAGGCCGGCTGCGGAGCTGGCCCGACGCTGGCGGGGTCGCCAGATCCAGACGACAACGGCCGCCAGCAGCACAAGCACCACCCCCAGGGCCATCAAGGTCCAGAAAACACCTGGTCGATAGGGTGCGCGTGGAGGCAAGGACGGTACCATCGGGGCGGTCAGCTCACTTCCCGTCCGAGTCAGGGCGGGAAGGCCAGCCGTTGGCTCAAACTCTACCCAGCCGATGCCGTCGAAATAGACCTCGACCCAGGAGTGGCCATCCTTTTCGGTCACAACCCACCGCTTCTGGTCATGGTCAAAGGTACCCTGGGCAAAGCCGGCGGTAAAGCGGGCCGGTACACCTGCGGCCCGCGCCAGGACCACCATCGCAGAGGCATAGTAGTCACAATAGCCCTCTTGCTGTTCAAAGAGAAAGTAGTCAACCAGATCGCGGTCGGTGGGTGGAGAAGGCAGGTCAAGGGTATAGGTGTAGGTCCGCAGGAAGAACTCGATGGCATGCGCCTGATCGTACCGGGTCTCCGCATCGCCGGTTACCTGCTCAGCCAGGTCCAGGACGCGCTGGGGAATGGTCTCGGGCAGGGCCAGGTAGCGTTCGGCCAGATCAGGCGGCAAGGTTGGGGACGCTGCGCGCAGGTCGGCGATGGTGGGCTCAGGTGGACGAGAGATCACTGTGTAGCGGCTGGCATTACTGCTCACCCGCGCCAGGTCGCCGGGCGCGCGCCACCAGGTCTGCACCGCATGGTCCATACGTAGGGGTGCGTTGACAGCATGCAGCAGAGTGCCCTGGGACGCGATCAGCTCGAAGTGCTGGTACAGCTCAAAGCCCGACGGCAGGTATGGATCGATTAGCTCGTCCGAAGGTGAGGTACGCGCTTCCAAGAGGCTGTTGGTCCAGCCCCGACCGGTATAGGTGTCGTAGGTCAAGCTGCGCCAATAGCGGCTGGGGTGTTCGGGTCCGAGCGGCTCCGGTTCTTCGAGGCTGGGCAGTGGAGGCGGAGGGTCATTGCTCGTGACATAGAATACAATGGCCTCCTCCAGTTCAGGTCCACTGCCAAGCAGATGCATGCGCGGTAGAGAACCTCCAGACCCACCACCGACCGAGGTTGCCCCTCGGATAGGACCAAAGAGTCGTTCTGAGGCTTGCTCGACTGCCGTCCAGGGACGGTCCATGAGCTCCCAGAACGTGTCCCGTATCTGCCGTGGGTGGATAACGGGGAAGAATGCGGCCAACACCAGGATCACAGTGAGGGGGAGGGTTAGCGCAAAGATCAGTTCCAGGCCCAAGTCGCCAGGATAGTCGGTGCCCGTGCGCTCCCAGCACTCGCGCCGCGTACACAGATGGCTGACCGCGAGAAGCCACAAAGTGCAAAACAGATAGGCGATGAGATAGAACGTGGACGTGCCTCCTCGGAAGAAGGCTACCATGGCCACGGCTGCCCCGCTGGGCAACAGACCCAGCAGAACCGATCGCCGCCGGTAGATCTGCCAGATGGCAAAGAACGCCAAGCCCCAGGCCAGGAAGGCGGTCAGCAACCGGAAGGCAAGGGCCTCCTGAGCCACACCACCGCTGGCGACTGTCTGTCCCCACCACCACAGGCGCACGCCCAGGTCGTTGAGTCGCTGCCAGAGAAATGCAGCAACCGAGGCAAAGGGAAAGGGCCAGCCCAGCACGCCCTCTCGTGCTGCACGCAGCCACTTGATTGTGTAGCCGCTCTCCCGCCAAAGAAGAGAGAGGGGCGGCAGCAGTCGTCCGACGAGGATCGTCGCCAGACTGAGGCCCAGTAGCCCACTCAGGACTGCCGCGACCCTGGCCGAGATACGGGACCGCGCGAACCAGAGCCCGGCGACTACTCCCAGGGCAGTCAGGACCAATAGGACTCCCGCGTTCCTGGCATCACTGGCCTCAAGCACTGCAGCAGGGGCGCAAAGGAGTGCGGCCAGGGCAAGAAGGAGCAGTGCCCAACCCTCGCGGGGGCGGAAGCGATCCAACAATCGGATCATGAGTGTTGACATGTCAGCAACCTAACGGTCCATCAGGATAACGCGACCTGTGCCGGGCAGCACCCTGTATTCCGGCCGGCCAATTCGTTTGTGTTCCACGATGGGCTCGAACGGCATCCCTTTCAAGACGCGGTGGCTGGGTACCCCCAGGTCAGCCAGCAGACCGGCCATGGCCTGCACAGGGTTTCCGCCATTCTCGCCCTGCTCCTCCCCCCGGAAGGAGGCGGGGTCGAGGAGCACAACGGTGGGCGCAACGCCGCGACGCATGGGCGGCAAAAGGCCCGCCGCCCAGACCGGGTCGCAGGAGGGCGTGATCACGACCAGGGTCATACCCCGTCCCAGGTTTCGATCCATTTCCGCCAGGACCCGTGCCAACGGCCAGTTGCCACCAGCCCGAACCGTGGCCAGTGCCTGGAGGATGCGCCATTGTTGGGCCTTTCCTTTCTGGGGCAGGACAATGATCGGGAGTGGTTCGCTATTGGGTTCGCTGCCAGGGCCTCCCGAACCGTAGGCCACCAGCCCTACGGCCCGGTTCTGGCGCAGCACCCGGTCGGCCAGGGAGGAAGCCAGGATGACGCCATACTCCTCGGTGGATTCCTCGCCCTCGCCAGCTTGCACAGCGGCGTCCATGTCGAGCACGATCCACAGGTCGCCAGAGGGCTCCAGGTCGAAGGTCTTGACCATCAAAGTGTCCAGACGTGCCGTGGTCCGCCAGTGGATGCGGCTGAGACTGTCTCCGGGCGTGTAGGCGCACACCCCAGCGGCGTTGGTCGTCACCTCCAGGGCGCGACGGCTGGTTCGTCCTGATCCAGTGGCCGCTCCCTTGGGCAGGTGGATGGTGGGCAGATGGACCACTGGGGGGTAGATGAGGATGGACTGGGTCCCCGGAAAGTCCAGAACGACATGGAAGAAGCCGAATGGGTCACTGGCGTGCGCTTGCCACGGGCCCAACGCAAAGAGACCGCGTTGGCGGCAGATGCCCTCGGTGCGCCAGCGCAGCGTCTGCCGGCCGTTGACGCTGCGGACCGAGCGGGCTGTGTAGCCGGGAAGGTTCGAATGATCGTCGATTTCCACCCACAACACCGGGAGAAAAGAGTCGTTCTGTAAGGTGAACTGCTCTTCCAACAGGTCTCCAACGTGAGCCCAGCCGTAGTACTGCTCGCGGGTGATCGTCATCTTTTCGGACATCTGCCGCGCCCAGTAGTAGCCCAGGCCTAACGAGCCGCCCAGGCCCACGAGCAACGCCACCCACACACGGCTGGGAATCACCATCTGCAAGACGAAGAGGAGGACAATAGGTCCCCAGATCCAGCGTGACCTCAATTGGATGGCGAT
>CBDUWJ010000294.1:0-4036 GCA_965370895.1 uncultured Anaerolineae bacterium
GTGCGTGGTTCGCTGGGCGTTTGCCTGAGCGTACTCAGGTTGGCCCACCAACGAGGACTGAACCACGCCGACCAGTTGCGCCTGTACTTCGGAGAGATGGCTCGCCGGCAGGACATCTGGATCAGTCCGGCGTTGGCGGAACGCCTGTTGAGAGAGGTTCTGCAAGACTGATCGTCCGAGCTCTTCGGTTGTTCATGGCGCACCGTTGTCCCCTTCGTCCTTGTCGGTTGAGAGGCGCGTGCTCAGGCGTGCGCTCGAGGTCCCTGGGGTGCATGCATATCGCCATTTGCGGGACAGAACCGGTGAAAAGAGGTCGGACCCAGGCTTTGGGTGCGGTCTCTTTCGCTTGACCCTGCAAATTCCCTCCAGTCCGCGACCAGGTGTTTGCCTGAGGGTACGCCTATTCCACTGGTCGCCTGAGGGTACTCAGGTAGACCAGTGGCGAGCAGTGAGGGGGGACCGGTGGCGAGCCATGGGGGCGCACCGACAATCCGCGACTAGGTCTGCCAGAGTCGAGCAGCTGCGTCACAGACGCGCGCCCGGATTGCTTCTTCGTCCACGCCGATTACCCGGCCCTCGCGCATCAGCCAGTTTCCGGCGCACATCACTCCGCGCAGGTGCGACGGGTTGCGCCACAGGAGCAACTGCTCGGCCAGGTTGTGAGCGGTCAGGGGAGTGGGCAGATCGGCGGCGATGAGCAGCAGGTCAGCCTGCTGACCGGGAACCAGCGTGCCCAGGTTGGCAAAGTCCAGCGCCTGTGCGCCGTTCTGTGTGGCCATCGTCCACACGGCCCCCGCTGGCATGACACCGGGATCGAGAAGCCGGGCTTTGGGCATCATCGCGGCTGCGCGCATCACCTCAAAGAAATTGTTAACATAGCCATCCGTGCCCAGGGCAACGTTGATCCCAGACGCCAGCATCTCTGGCACCGGGGCAAAGCCGCCACCCACTTCGCAATTGGAAAGGGGTTGGTGCGAGACGTGCACGCCCTGGCGGGCAAGAATCGCGATCTCCTGGGCATCCACCTGGACGCATTGGGAGGCCAGTACATGGGGGCCCAGGACGCCCAAGCGGTCGTAATAGACCACCGGACGCACGCCAAACTGGGCCAGGCAATAGTCCACCTCGTGCGTGCCTTCGGAAACGTGCATGTGGACCTTGGTCTCGCGCTCCGCCCCCAGGGCAAAGGCTTTACGGATGAAATCGGCCGCGCAGGTAAAGGTCGTGTGAAAGCAGATCAGCCCGGAGAGCAAGTCGCCCTCGGCGGAGCTCAGGACATCACCTGGCCTCTGGCAGGCGTCCACAAAGGCGACGTTCTCGCTCAGGCCTAGCTCGCCGTTTTCAGCGCTCACTCGCTGCGTGGCCTCGAAGGAGAGCACCCCGCGCAGCCCCCAACGAGACACAACCTCAGCCTCCACATCCAGTGCACCCGGCAGGGCGTTGGGAGCTTCCAGGCAATCGTAAAACGTGGTGATGCCGCTGCGCACCATCTCCAGGCAGGCCCAGTCAGTGGCAGCCGCGATCAGCTCGTGGGTCAGCCGGTCCTCAACGCGCGGCCACCAAAAGTCTTTCAGGAAGGGCCAAAAGCCTTCCGGGGCCTCGTGCAAAGGGATGCCGTGGGCCAGCACGCCGTACATGTGGTGATGAGCGTTGACGAAAGCGGGCGCAATCACGCAGTCCATAGCCTCCACCACGGCCGCACCATGAAAACGACGCCGCAGGTCGGCATCGGAACCGGTAGCAATGATACGATTGCCCTCAACTGCCAGGCCCCCACGGGGTTGGGGTGGCTTGGTCGTGTCGGCCCAGAGCATTCGACCGAGAATCAGAGTAGTGGACATGTAAGTCTCCTGCTACCCGCCAGAGATGGCGGGGAACAACATCAATTCATCGCCGTCCGCCAGCACAATCTCGCGCTGGCCAGGCGGGGCAAGTTTCCCGTTATGAAAGATCACCAGATGGCGCGAGAGCTGTCCATCCGGGGCAAAAAGCATCGCCCTCAGATGCGGGTCGTGCCGGTCTGCCAGGCACTCCAGCGCGGCGGGGATGGTGCTGGCAGGCAGGGTTATAGTCTCCTGCTTCACTCCAGCTCGGTGGCGCAGCATGTTGTGGTAGCGTATGGTAACGGTGATTATTAGCTCGCGCTCCCCCACGGACTGGCCTCCTCCAAGCCCAACTCGCGCAGTTTCTCCTCGCTGGGCCAACCGGTCAAAGTGTCCCAGCCACGCAGGGTGTAGTACTCGTCCAGCATAGGCTCCAGGTCAATGACGTGCCCCTTGGCGTTCCCCGATGGGGATGGCTCCTGGCTGAAGCGACGCGGCAGGGCATCGTCGGCGCGGGTAATGCCTTGCCGGACGCCATAGCAGCGTTGCAGGTTGTAGATGCGCTCGCCAATGCGCTTGAGGCGGTCGACCGGCATCTCCATGCCGGTGGCTGCTTCGAGAGCGGCGGCGACGTCCGGCCAATAGATCTCGGCCATGACAAAGGTGCCGCCCGATTTGCACAGGCCGACAGAGTCTATCACGGCCCCGTAGTCCTCGCCGTCTTTGACCAGCATGGGCTTGTAGCGGGTCGCCAGGGGGTCGGCCAGTTCGGGCAGGTATTGTTCGCCGTAGCGGCGGCTGGCCTCTTCGGGGTTGCCGGTTTCATCGATGGTGGGGAAAGCCTTGAGGTGGTCGGCCCCCCGCGTGGAAGTAGCGTGGGCCAAGCCCATGGAGCGTTGGGCGCGGCCGTCCTGGGCCGGGATCTCCATGCCTTTGACATGCATGGCGTATTCTCCGGCCCCCCGGCCGATGGTTTCTGCGGCACGTCGCACGCCTTCGGCCAGTAGATCGCCAAAGCCCTCCCGCCGGGCGATCAGGTTCACCAGGTTCAGTGCCAGTTCCACGTCGCCCCACTCCAGCGCCAGCCCGCCGGTGTCGGCCGGGGTGAGGATGCCTTTTTCCCACAGTTCCATGGCAAAGGAGATGACCCGGCCGGTGGAGATGGTGTCCAGCCCCAGGTCGTCGCACAACTGGTTGGCGTAAAGGATGCTGTCCAGGTCGGGGCTCCAGATGCCGGCGCCAAAAGCGTTCAACGTCTCGTATTCCACACTGTGCAGCTCAGTGCCAGCGTGGGGGCCGTCGGGGATGCGGTACAGCTTGTCACAGGCTACAGGGCAACTGTAGCAGGCCATGTGGCGCACAAAAGCACGGGATTCCAGGGCCTCGGCGCCGATCCGATCCACCTCCTCGTAGCTGCCCATTTGAAAGTTCTTGGTGGGAAAGCGGCCCAGGGCGTTCATGAGGGCGAGAATGCCCGGCGTGCCGTGGGTGTGGACGGCGGGGAAGACGGGATTCTCACGCAGGCGACGATTGAAATCCCTGATCAGTTGGCGGAACCGATCGGGGTCAGCCAGGGGAACCTTGCTGTGACCGCGCACGGCGACGGCCTTGAGCTTTTTGGAGCCCATCACCGCGCCCAACCCGCAGCGGGCGGCGGAGCGTTGCGAGGTGACCTGGATGCCGGCGAAACGAACCAGGTTCTCCCCGGCAGGGCCGATGGTTGCGGTTTTGATCTTTTCGTCGCCCAGGTCCCGACGGATGGTCTCCTCGGTCTGTCTGGTGGTGCGCCCCCACAGGTGGCGCGCGTCGCGCAGCTCGGCCCGTTCGTCCGCGATGTGCAGATACACCGGATGGCTGGCCCGCCCGGTAAAGACGATCATGTCCCACCCGGCGAACTTGAGCTCCGGACCAAAGTAGCCACCCGCGTTGGCATCACCATAGATGCCGGTGAGCGGGGACTTGGCAATGACCTCCATCCGGCTGGCGGTGGGCAGGCGGGTGCCGCACAGGGGGCCTGTAGCCAGGATCAGCAGGTTTTCGGCGGCCAGCGGGTCGATTTCTGGTCCAACCGCGTCCCAGAGCAGGCGCGTGCCGAATCCATTGCCCCCCATATAGTCCTCAGCCAGCGCCTGATCCAGTTCGCGCGGCTCAATGCGACCGGTTGTCAGGTCTACGTGCAGGTATTGCCCCGTGTAGCCACGGTAGGGAAACAT
>CBDUWJ010000295.1:0-4034 GCA_965370895.1 uncultured Anaerolineae bacterium
GCATGCTCTTCATAGTCAGCCACTTCATTCCTGGACACGATACCGCAAGCGGGCAGAACTGTCAAATGCATCAGGTGTCATGTGCTCTGTATCAGCGACCGGGTCGCGGTGAGCACTTGGTACCTGAGCACTCGATACTTGATTCGGTTCCAGTCTCGTGGTATAATCTCAGTTGGGCAGATGGGTGAGCCGTCGCTGGGCAGCGGTTCGCTGTAGACAGCGGCATGTTGCTCAGAGGAACCTCCCGACTCCCAGTCCCTCAATCGGGGGACAGAGTCGCCCCACGAAACAGTAAGTGGGGGCAGGCCGGCGAGAGCCGCGTTCTGACTACAACCGCAACAGAAAGGATTCCCGCCAGCGCTCGTCAGGAGCGCTGGTAAGGGGCGAACCGGTGGGGTAAGAGCCCACCAGCGGTCGTGGTAACACGACCGGCTAGGCGAGCGTGCGACTGGGAGCAAGGCGAGTGGGCCGGGTCCTGAGGCGGACCGAAGGTCCGAAGTCGAAGGATTCGGTCTCGTCGCAGCGGTGACGATGAAGTCGGGTAACACCCGGCAGGTCAGGAACCGCCACCCGAAGAACTCGGGTGAGACAGATGACGGCGACTTGCCCTCCGGGCAAGACACAGAATCGGGGGTATGATCTCATCTAGCCTGCTTGATGCATGCCGACGTGGCGGAAATGGCAGACGCGACAGATTTAGGATCTGTTACCCTGCGGGGTGTGGAGGTTCAAATCCTCTCGTCGGCACACTTGATTCTGGACATCTGGATCGAAAACCTAGAAGCCAGAATCGAAAATCCTTTGGGCCCGTGGCCTAGTGGGAAGGCGCCTGCTTTGCACGCAGGAGACCGCCGGTTCGAATCCGGCCGGGTCCACCTGAAACCGATGGTTGCCGGACAGGGGGCAGCGATGGGCTTGTCGCTGCCCTTTCCCGTATCCGGGGAAGGAGGATGGTAATGACGAATACGCCCCCGCGAAGCGCACTGTTCGCCGGGCTGGTCCAGGATGAGGAAGGCAACCCAGTCGAAGTCACAATGGTCGGAGAAGTACCCAATTACGTGATCGAGGACGCCGGATTTCGACGACACGTGGAATCGGAAGTGGTGGACCGCCAGGTGATCGAAATGCTCCGTGAACAGTTCATGGCCCACCGAGAGATCGCTACGGAAGCCATGCTGCAAATGCTGGGCAAGGACGATCTGTTCACCAAGGCAATGATCGATGCTTCAATCAAGAATATGGACCAAGTGATCGAGCAGGGGTTGCCGTCGGACGCCAGCACCTGGCTGGGGATACTCGGCTTTCGGGTGATCATCGACGCCCACGGTGATGTGAAGCAGTTGGACATGCCGGAGCAAGACGAGGCGTTTGGCGAGTAGTCGAGGACAAAAAACGATGAACCGGCGGTGGCGGTGTTGTCAGCTGGCCTACACCCCATGTCTGGCCTGGAAGACGCTGGCATTCGTGCTGCCTATCCGCTGGCAACCTCCGACCAGATCAGGCACCTGGAGATTCGCAATGACGATGCCCCGCCTTGGGCTGCCATCGGGCAGCTTCTCAACGAACCGGGTGGGGAGAGCTGGGAACTGATGGCCTTGGACACGGCCACCAGCCGGGGCGTGTTCAAGCGGCCGAGAACCTAGTCAGGAGGCAGTGCATGATTCGGGACATTCCGTCTCGCGCGAATGAAGAGATTGAACTGTACATGCGCACCTATTACTCGCTGCTGCGTTCCACCAGCGACATCCGTGTGCGCTCATTGGAGGAAACGCACTCAGCGATGAACTCCAGCCTGCACGTCGGCGCCGACAGCCCAACACCGGACGTTTCAGCTTTTACCTACAGCGTGATGCGCTTGCCGCAATGCTTGCCCCGAGTACGCCTGATACTCATGGGCCAATCGGACGAGGTGTTTGACCGCCGGGGCTATCCCGACGTGGAGAAATGGCAACCGGTGACGGCCCACTCGCGCCGCCGTAAAATGTTCTTCGACGGCGACGATACTCTGGCAGCCTTTATCGCCAGCGTGTCGGACATTGACGACCTGATCCCCATGCTGACCGCCTACCAGATCGAGTGGAACAAGCTCCACTTCCGGTTGGTGAATACCCCCACCCTGGCCCGCATCGAGGCCCACGTATCCGGCGTGCAAGCCATGGCGCCCGAGGAAGTCGGCGATGTGGTGGACGTGCTGGGCATCTCTGCAGACGACTTTACCAAGCTTCAGGCTGCCTGGGGCCCGGCGTTATGGCCCAACCTGCTCCATGCCGGGCGCGGGCGTAAGGACCTGTCCCTCCGGCTCCTGGCTGGCTCGCTGACCGATTACCACCGCGCCACAGATGGCTGGTGGTACGCCGTCTCCCAGGTGGTTGACCGCTATCTCCAGAGCGACCTGTTCTACCGGCCGGTGTATTTTGTCTCGTCGAATGTCCACAGCTTGCTGAACCTGCTAGGCGGATACGCCATGGCCATCGAGCCGGAGCTGGCGGCTTTTCTTGAGGAGATCAACCCGGAGAACCTGTGGCATCACTACCAGCGCATCAAGGTAGGCCAGGGCCGGAGCAGGCTGGAAGACCTTCTCCACTACGCATTGGGCAAATACCTGGACTACGGCGATGAAAAGGTCCTGGCCGAAAAGCAGGCGGCCATGCACCAATTCCACCGGGAGCGTGGACTGCTGCACGTCGAGAATCCCCTCTACCTGGACGTAGCCGCGCAGGTCATTGAGTTCAGATCCCTGCGTCCAGAAGGATTTGACCAGCGTGTGCGCGTCGATGGTCTGGAGGCGCTCGCGGACAGCAGAGCTGTCATCTTCAATGTGGATTATCCGCTGGGCATGGCTGCCTACCAGATCTTTAGCCAGGTCACCGCCAACCTGGGCGAGCTGCAAGGGGTCTACTTTATGGGCAAAGCGGCCACCCTTAATGGTCAGGTGGGCGACGTCATGATCCCCAACGTGGTCTATGACGAGCACTCACGGAACACCTTCCTATTCAGGAATGGCTTCTGCGCCGCCGACATCGCACCCTACCTCTCTCATGGCAGCGTTTTTGACAACCAGAAAGCGGTGACGGTGCGGGGAACCTTTTTGCAGAACAAGGACTTTGTCAGCGTGTTCTACAAGGAGGGCTATACCGATATCGAGATGGAGACGGGGCCCTATCTGAGCGGAGTGTATGAGAACATATATCCCAAGCGCTACCCGACCAACGAGATCGTCAACCTGTTTATCAACGCGCCCTACGACATCGGTGTGCTCCACTATGCCTCGGATACGCCGTACAGCCGTCGACAGAGGCTGTTGTCCAAGAGCCTGTCCTTCTTTGGAGTGGATGCAACTTACGCCGCCTCCATCGCCATCCTGCGCCGGATATTGAGCCAGGAGGTGGCATCGCTGCGTGCTCGGGGAACAGTTAGATCTGAACAGTCAGGATGACCGTCACCTGAGAATCGGTTAGAGCGCTGCCAGCAGGCCCGGCAGATCCGCCAGCCGCGCAATGACCATGTCAGGTTCAATGGGTGGCGAAAAGGTGGTATCGTTTGAGCCACTTCCCTCCTGGGGGGTACCTCGCAACGAAGGGATCCAGACGCCGCACATCCCAGCTCGCCGGGCTCCCAGGATGTCGGCCTCCAGCGTGTCGCCTACCATTACCACCGATTCGGGGGGCAGATCCCAGGCCGACAGAATCGGCACAAAGGCCGAGGGGTCCGGCTTGCGGATACGCGTCCCGGCGGAACTCAGCACCGGATCCAGCCACGGGCGGAAGCCCAGGCGGTCTACCAGCCTCTGGATGAATTGATCATCAGACGCATTGGAGAACAGGCCCAATCTCACCCCCTGGCCAGCAAGCTCACGCAGCACAGAGACTGCCTCCGGGTCGGCGGTCCAGCGGGTATCCTCATAGGCGAAAAAGGCGTCGATGGCGCCGCTCACCAACGCCCGGTCGGGATCGGGCAGGCCGTAGCGGGCAAAAGTCCAGCGCATCGAATCCTCGGCTGTGACCTCACGCAGCGTCTCCTTGGCCTGAGCATAC
>CBDUWJ010000296.1:0-4032 GCA_965370895.1 uncultured Anaerolineae bacterium
CTGCGTTCCCTCAGGTGAGAGGGTGAACCCGCTGTCCGGCTCCACGTAGAGCACTCGTAGCAGCGCTTCGAGGTCCAGGACACGTCGCCCCACGCCGGATCCCTCACTGGTTGATGCCGGCTCGTGTGCGGACATGGCGGCAGCAGGCAGCCTCACAGCTGGGTTCGGGGATCCAGAGCATCCCGCAGCCCATCCCCCAGGAAGTTGATGGATAGCACCGTGAGCACGATCAACATCCCCGGAAAGAACCACATCCACGGCTCCGTCTCGAGATGATGGTAGGCCTGGTCGAGCATGTTGCCCCAGGTGGCCGTGGGGGGCTGCACACCCAATCCCAGAAAGCTGATGTATGCCTCCGAGAGAATGGCGGCAGCTATGCCCAGGGTCGCTGCCACGATGATGGGGGCTACTGTGTTCGGCAGGATGTGACGGAAGATAATAAAGTGATTCCTGGTGCCAATGCACCGGGCAGCGGTGACGAACTCGCGCTCTTTCAGAGCCAAGTAGTTGGCCCGTACGATTCGGGCCAGGTACATCCAACTGGTTATGCCGATGACGCCGATGATGACGATGACGCTGCCGCTGAACGAACGCCCCAGAACGGTGAGCGAGGGGACTTTGCCACTGAGCATTTTACCCAGGATGATCAACAGGAACAACTGGGGAATGTTGAACACCGCTTCCGTGAAGCGCATCAAAATACTATCCGTGGTGCCGCCATAGAACCCTGCAACGGCGCCGATCACAATGCCGAGGATGATGGAAACGAACACTGCCAAGAGTCCGATCATCATCGAAATCTGGCCACCGTAGATCGTGCGGGCCATGATGTCGCGTCCCGTGCCGTCTGTGCCGAAGGGATGTTGCAGAGATGGTGGTTCCATCGTCCGGGTGAGATCGTTGTAATTGGCGTCCGCTTCATCAAAGAACAGGGTCCCGACTGTCACGTACAGCACCATCAGCAGCAGCAACCCCGCGCCGATCATGGCCATCCTGTGACGGCGGAAACGCTGCCAGGCGAGACGGGTCAGTGACTGGGGAGGGCGTCCGGTTTGCAGGTCGTCGCCCCAGTCTGCAATCCCCGCATCGCCGGCCGCACCACTGCCAGAGACGACTGGATCACTCATAGCGGCACCTCAATCGAATCAATCGTAGCGGATCCTGGGATCCAGGAAGGTGTAGGTGATGTCGGTAATGATCTGAAAGACGACAACAGCCGCGGCGATAAGCATCAGCACCCCCATCAGCACGGGGATGTCGGTATCGACGGCGGCGTCCCAGAAAAGCCTGCCCATGCCCGGCCAGGCGAAGATGGATTCGGTGACGACGGCTCCACCCAGCAGGAAAGCCAGGTCCAAGCCCAGGAGCGTGACCAGGGGCAGGGAGGCGTTTTTGAAGGCATGTCGAACGAGAATAGCTTTCTCTTGCAGTCCTTTGGCCCGGGCAGTCCGGATATAATCCTCATTGATGACGTCTATCATGCACGAGCGGATGTAGCGCGTGTACCCGGCGATGCTGATGATGGAGATGCTGAGAACGGGCAGGACGAGGTGCCAGGCAACCTGCGATACCGTTGGGCCGACCGAGAGATCGTACTTGCCGACGGTGGGAAAGTAGGGCAAGCCCCACTCTCTGAATTTCACGGCAAAGACGTACATCAGCAGCAAGGCGATGAAAAAGATGGGCATCGAGTAGCCGACGAACGAGAGGCCAGTGATTGCATGGTCCGCTGCCGAGTATTTCTTCAAGGCGGAGAACATGCCGATGGCCAGGGAAAAGATGATGATCACGATCTGTGCGGTGAACATAAGCAGCAGGGTGTTGGGCAGCCGCTCGGCGATTAGATCGATCACCGGCCGCTTCTCCATGAAGGACCGGCCAAAGTCGCCCCGTAGAATGCCCTTGCGCGTGCCCTTGGCATCGGGTTCGCCGTCGCCATCGGTGTCAATGTCCATCCAGTCGTTGCCGATCAACCAGACGATGTATTGGACCGCCAGGGGCTTGTCGAGGCCCAGTTGGCGAGTGAGTCGCTCGCGATCCGACGAGCGGATGCGCCGCCGACCGCCAAAGGAGGCCAGGGGATCGCCCATGGCGTTCGCCAGGAGAAAGATGATGATGCTGATAATAATCAGGAGGGGGATGGCCTGAAGGAGACGACGAATAGCATAACGGGTCATACACGCCTCCTAACGGAAGACAAGGAAGGAGAGGAGAGAGAGCCCTCTCCCCTCCCCTGCTTTCGTCCTTCTATCCTCTTCCATTTCAGAGAGATGTCCTGGGGAGATCCCACTGGTAGTCACTGACATCTGGCCTCTGAAATCTCAGATCGAGAGGTCTAGTAGAGGTCCCACGCGTAGGCGTTCCAGAAAGGGTCAGCCCCGGAGATCTTGATGCCTCTAGTCCGCCGGTTGATGGTCCACACATCGTTGTCGTGCCACACGCCGAGCCAATACACCTTGTCGCTCATGATCTTGCCTATCTCGTGGAAGAACTCGACGCGCTTGTCGGGATCCACCTCGACGGCTTGGGCCTTGAGTAATGCATCCAAGTCCTCGTCGCAGATGCCGTACCAGTTGCTCCCGTCGGGCGACTCGTCCGATGGGATCTCGGAGCAGAGCCACTGCGATTCGTTGGGATCGGGGAAATCCCCAACGCTGGACCATTCGGCGATGTCATACTGGCCGGTGGCAATGGGCCCGCCCTGTCCGTAGCTGTTCCACATGGTGTCGTAGGAGTTGTTCTGGATCTCGATACCGATGCCTACGTCGGACAGATACTGCTGGGCCACGACCTGGGTCTGCTCCCGGACCTCGCGGCCCGCGGTGGTGGAGTAGACGAGGACCAACTCCACGCCATCCTTGTCGCGGGTGCCGTCGCCGTTGCTGTCCACCCAGCCGGCCTCGTCGAGCAGCTCGTTGGCCTTGCCGGGGTTGTATTTGTAGAGCTCAGCGTCGGGGTAGGCGTAGGGCGTCTCCTCCCAGAGTGTGCCGGGCGGGTAGGTCCCGCCGAACATCAACTGCTCTGTGATGGCATCAAAGTCCACAGCATAGGCGATGGCCTGGCGCACACGCTCATCTTGCAGCGCCGGGTGGCCATTATCGGCGGCGGTATCGTCGGTGTTGAGGTTGAAGAACCAGCTCTCGTTGTAGCCCGACAACACCGTCGCTACGTCGACGTCGTCCAGTTCATCGATGGTGGGGATGTCGGCGTAGGAGAGGAAGATGCCGATGTCGGTGTCGCCAGTCTTGATGGCCGCCATCTGGGCCTCGTCGTCGGGCACGACCAGGATGTTGACCTGGTCGAGCTCCGGCCGGCCGCGCCAGTAGGCGTCGTTGGCCTCAAAGACCAGGTGGCTGGCGGCCGCCCACTCTTTGAGCGTGAAGGGGCCGTTGACGACGTCAGGGCTGCGGTTCCAGTCAGCGTCGTCAATCGATCCGTCGGCCTCAAAGACCGGTCGCAGGACGTGCTCGGGCAGAACATAGGAAAAGATGGTGGTGGCCCACGGAGCAAAGGGTTCGGTGAACTTGAGCACGAGCGTGTTGTCATCCCCGGCCGTGACGCTCTCCAGGTAGGTGTCGTAGGGCCAAGTGCTCTGGGTGGCAGTGTTCCCGGGATCGAGAATCATCTCGTAGGTGAACACAAAGTCGCCGGCCGTCACCGGTTCGCCGTCCGACCACTTGGCATCTTTGTTGAGCGGGATGGTGATGGTCAGGCCGTCCTCGGAGATGAGGCCGTTTTCCTTGGTGGGGAACTCGGCAGCCATCTCCAGGGAGGGCTCCAGGTTGTTATCCCAGTACCAGAGACCCGGGTTAAAGAGGTCGATGGCCAATCCAGCGAACCACATCCCGGAGAACTGGGAGTTGAGGGAGTCCGGCTCCTCAAAGAAGGTCATAGTGACGGTCTTGGCCTTCGCCTCGGCAGTGACCTCGACGACCGTGGTCACCTCCACTTCCTTTTCCACCACCTTCTCCACCACTTGGGTGACCACCTTTTCGACCACCTGGGGTGTCCCTTCGACGATGACTGTCTCTT
>CBDUWJ010000297.1:0-4001 GCA_965370895.1 uncultured Anaerolineae bacterium
CTGGCACAAATGCGCGGACTGTGGTCCGCGCAGAGCGTGTGCGAGATGCAGGCGTATCATTAGTAGGTCCTAAGCCAATACCACCTTTTCGTCCACCAGGCGCTCGCGCACAAAGCTACCGGTGGGCGCGATACGAAAGTGCGCCCCGTCCAGGGCAAATTCCATGTCGACCGCATTGCGACCGGCGCGGTTCTTTTCCACGCTCATCACCACCCAGTTGCGCATCGTCTCCGCCTGGGTGGGGTTGTAGACCAGGTGTTCGCGGCTGACGATGGCCCATTTGTTGTTGAGGATGAGGCCGACGTCCGCTTCGTACTGTACCGCCGAACTCCCCCGCAGGTCGGCCAGTCGCATGCGCTTGGCCTTGAGCCCCGGCCGGTCCGAGGCGGCGATGGCGATCACCCGGATCCCCATGGACATGGCCATTTCCTTCAATCCCTGGGTCAGGTGGGTCGTCACCTCCGTCTCCGGCTGCACCGTGCGCCAGTCCACGGGGATCTTTTGCAAATAGTCGACGACCAGCAGCAGACGCTCTGGCCGCGTAGCACTCACTTCTTCCACCCAGCGCCGGACGTGGTCCAGGGTGGAGTGGTCGCCGCTGGCCTTGACCAGCACCAGCCGGCTGGCATAGGCATCCAGCGTTTCGACCAGCCGGGCATAGCGGGGCATCCGCCGCAGCGTGGAGATGGACCCCACACCGTCCGCCGTGTTCAAGGCCAGCTTGGCCAGCTTGCGCAACGTCAAGGCATCCTCGCCATAGCCCAACTCGGCGCTTTCCAGGCAGATCAACCGCGACATCAGATGCTGGCGATCGTGCTCGTAGCAGACATAGACCGCCACGTTGCCCCGATCGCCCAGCACGGCGTTGCGCGCCACCTGCAGGCCCCAGATGGTCTTGCCCACCCCGAAGGAGCCGCCGATTACCAGCAGATCGCCGGGCCGCAGCCCGCCGTTGAGCACGTCGTCCAGGGGATCAAAGCCGGTCGCCAGCGGGGTCAAGTGGGCCACGTCGCCGCGGGCCACCCGCTCTTCCTCTTCGGCCATCACCTGGGTCAGCGTGGCCGGGCCGGTGGCCTCCAACTGCCACGCATCGGTGATTGGGGCGGTCAACGCCGGCTCTGCCATGGGTTCTCCTTACCGTTTTCCGCGCTTTTCCGCGGGCACAAAGATGGTCGCCGGCACAACCATGCCTGCGTTCTCGAGCTTGGGCATGAACTTGGGCCGGATCCCCATGGCTGTAAAGCCTCCCTGCACCCGGCCGTTTTGCACGCCTGTCTGGATAAAGCGGAAGATGTCCTGCATGACGATGACGTCACCCTCCATCCCCTGTACTTCGGAAATGTGCGTCACTACGCGACGTCCATCTACCAGGCGGTCCAGGTGCACGATGAGGTCAAAGGCCGATGCGATTTGCTCGCGCACGGCGCGCAGCGGCAGCTCCATGCCGGCCATCAGCGTCATGGTCTCCACGCGGCTCAGGGTGTCGCGCGGGGTATTGGAGTGGGCGGTGGTTAGCGACCCGTCGTGGCCGGTGTTCATCGCCTGCAACATGTCCAGCGCTTCACCGCCACGCACCTCGCCGACGACGATGCGGTCGGGCCGCATGCGCAAGGCGTTGATGACCAGTTGCCGGATCGGGACGTGGCCGCGCCCCTCCACATTGGGGGGACGGGACTCCAGGCGGACGACGTGGCGCTGGTTGAGCTGCAGCTCCGCCGCGTCCTCGATGGTGATGATCCGCTCGTTGCCGGGCAAAAAGCTGGAGATGATGTTCAACAGCGTCGTCTTGCCCGTGGAGGTCCCCCCGGAGATGACGATGTTGAGGCGGGCCAGGACGCAGGACCGCAGAAAGTCGCCCATGTCCCTGGTGAGGGTATCGAGGCGGATCAGGTCCTCGACGTCATAGACCGCCTTGGCGAACTTGCGAATGCTGATGCAGGGGCCGACCAGGGACAGGGGGGGAATGATGACGTTGACGCGGGAGCCATCGGGCAGGCGGGCATCGACCATGGGGCTGCTTTCGTCCACGCGGCGGCCCAGGGGTGAAACGACGCGGTCGATGATGCGCATCAACTCTGTCGCGTCGCGGAACCTGATGTCGGTCTCTTCCAGGACGCCGTTGCGTTCAATAAAAATCTGATCGGGGCCGTTGACCAGGATCTCAGTGATGCTCTCGTCGCGCAGCAACGGTTCGATGGGACCGTAGCCCAGGACATCGGCGACGATTTGCTCAAAGAGCACGGCGCGGTCCGTACGGCTCAGGGGAATCTGCATTTCGGCCGTCGTTTCGGCAAAGATGCGTTCCAGCGCCCGGCGGACCTCGTCCACGTTGCCCGTGTCTACCGTCGGGCTCAGGTCGGCCAGCAGCCGCCGTTGAACCCTGTCCCGAATGAGCGCGTAGGGCCCACCGTCATCTGAGTTTTTATCTGCCCCTCGCGCGGGATTGGAGCGAGGAACAGGGCGGGCATTGCGCCTAAGACTTACCATCTATACCTTCCTGTGTTGCCTACTTGATCCACAGCGGGTCGTATTCGTCCCACTCTGTCTGGCTGATGTTGCCCAAAACGCGACCGTTGGTGTCCATGACGTAGATCTGCTTAGTTCCGTTCCGGTTCGACCAGAAGACGAGGCGCCGGCTGTCGGGCGACCAGGAGGGATGTTTGTCCCATTCCCAATCGTTCCTGGTTAGCACCGTGGGTTCGGTTCCGTCGGGACGGACCAGCCAGATGTCGTCGCTCGTGTGGTCCTGACTGACGTAAGCGACGCGGCCCCCGTCGGGCGACCAGACCGGATCGTAGCTTATGTCAGCGTGGAAGGTCAGTTGCTTGTGGGGCAGATTGCCATAGATCGGGTGCTTGGGCTGCTCGATAAAGATCTGGCTACTGGTGCCCCCCACGAAGAGGCGGTAACGGCCATCGGGCGAGAGTCGCTCCCGCTGGCGAAGCGCACTGAAATCTTTGTAGTAGCGGGTCGTTTCGCCCAGGTATCGCCGGTTCTTGCCGCTGGCGTCCATAATCCAGAGCCCGGGCTTTTCCGGGTTGTCGGAGAAGAAGGCGATCTGGCCGCGGAACTGATCCAGGGGGATGGGCGTGGGTGTGGGTGTAGGCGGTGCGGGCGACGGGATGGGCGTCCAGGTCGGCCACGGCGTTGCCGTCGGGGCGGGCGTCGGCGTGGGTGTGGGTGTCGGCGTCGGCGTCACAGAGGGCGTCGGCGTCGGCGGCACGCAATACAGGACCGCGTCCTGCCGAGCTTGCGCTACAGTCGTATCGCCCACCGGTAGGGCAGCCGCCTCGCCGTATCGCTGGTAGGCCAGACCGCAATCGCCGCCATCCCGGTACTGGTCGCCGCTGCGAATATAGGCCTCGTAGAGCATGCCTGCCACGGTTCCGCGGAGATAGCCCGGTCGCTGACGGTATACCGTCCTCAGCCGGGCGATGGCCTCGTTCCAACGCCCCGCCTGGTACCGGCTCTGGCCGTCGAGGTAGTTTGTGCCCAGGTCCCGTTCCAGCGCTGCCTCGCTGTCACGGGGTTGCAGCTCCAATGCCCGAGCGAAATGCACGAGTGCCTGCGGCACCCCTTCGCTTGCCGGCGGATCCCGTTCGATGAGATCACGGCCCAGTTGCATGTAAAGGTCATAGAGGCGACCGCTGACGACGTCGCGTTTATAGTCGACATTCAGTCCTGCAAGCTGCTCAAACTTGGCTATGGCCTCTGCCACACGACCTGTGGCGTAAATGGTTTCAGCCTCCGCGAAAAGGCGATCCTGCTCCTGCTGCCTCAGGATAGCTTGGATGCGCTGGCTAACATCGCGATATCGCGGCCGGCGGACCTGAAGTTCGGTGAACGACTGCAGTGCATCCTCGCGCTTGCCAGCTACCTGAAGGGCGACGGCTTTTTCGTAGAGTTCGCGGATCTCCCGTTCCTCAGCGATCTGCCCTAGCCCCTCTATCGCCTGTGGGTGGTCGGGCACGGTGTCCAGGAGCCTGCCAAAGCAAACTTCG
>CBDUWJ010000298.1:0-3985 GCA_965370895.1 uncultured Anaerolineae bacterium
TTCCGGCGGAGGGGACCAGAGGCGAGGCCTGATGCCCGAACTCCCCGAGGTTGAGACCGTAGCGAGGGGACTATGCGGTCCGCTGGCGGGCCGGACCATCAGCGGTGTGACGGTTCGCTGGCCCCGGACCATCGCGCTCCCAACAGTGGACGAGTTCAGGAGGGATATCGTCGGGCGCCGCGTGGATTCTGTCGGTCGCCGGGGCAAGTACATCGTCATCGGCCTGGACGAGGGCTACCTGCTGATCCACCTGAAGATGAGCGGGCGGCTGCGGGTGGTGCCGGCCGGCGAACCGTTGGACAAACACACGCACACCCTTTTTGACCTCGACGACGGCTGGCAATTACGCTTCCACGACGTGCGCAAGTTCGGGCGCGTCTACCTGGTGGATGATCCCGAGCAGGTCACGGCGGGGCTAGGCCCGGAGCCCCTGGCTGACGCATTCACACTGGACGAGTTCCGCCGGTTGTTGGCGCGGCGCTCGGGGCGGCTCAAGTCGTTGTTGTTGAACCAGGCGTTCCTGGCCGGGCTGGGCAATATCTATGCAGATGAGGCCCTCTTTGCCGCCCGGCTGCACCCCCTGCGCAAGGCCGATTCCCTGACCCCTGACGAGAAAGCTCGCCTGTACGAGGCGATCCGCACGGTGTTGAGGCGGGCCATCGCCGGGCGGGGTACGACGCTGGAGGATGGGGGCTACGTGGACGCCAGGGGTGAGGTGGGCGCGTACCAGGACCAGATCGCCGTCTATGGCCGGCAGGGCGATCCCTGTCCTGCGTGCGGCACGTCCATAAGGCGCATCGCCGTCGGCGGGCGATCCACGCACTCTTGTCCTCAGTGCCAGCGGTAAGGGCGGGAGAGGTGGACCATCAAGGCACTTGGCATGTGCCGGCTGTGGGCGCGGCTCGTTGTCACGAGTAGCAAGGACGTAGGGAGTCGGAGGTGGCCCAATTCAGATATCCACCGGCTCCAGCCGGAAGCGGTCCTGTCGCTCGGTGGGGTGCAGATAGCCGGCCACGATCTCGGGATGGTGCTCGAAGATGAGTAGGACGTGCTTCTCTACGGCCCAGTGGGCCAGGCGCCGCTTGGTCTCGATGCTGACCAGGGGTTCCACGTCGTAGGCCGGCACCCAGGCCAGGCGCTCCATGTGGATGGGCCAGAAGGCCACGTCCCCCAGGAATAGGGCCGTCTGCCCCCCGCTCTCGACGACCACGCACTGGTGGGCCCGCGTGTGGCCCGGCGCCACGACAACGCGCACCTCGTTGGTCAGGCGGGCATCGCCCCGCAGCACACGCAGACCGCCGCCAGCTCCGGGACTTGGTTGCCGGTCCAGTGGCTCAAAGTTCTCGCGGCGGTAGGTGGCCCGGGTGCGTTCGTTGGGGAGCGTCGCGTCGGCGAGCTCCAGCCGCTGGATGCAATAGGTGGCCCGCGGGAAGGTGGGGATTGCGTCGAGAGGAGCTTGGTTGCTGCGCTGGCAATGACCGGGGACGTAGGTGGTGTTTCCGCCGCAGATGTCGCCGTGGAGGTGGGTGTTGATCACAAGGTCGACGTCCGATGGCCCAATGCCCAGTCTGCCCAGGCCGGTCAGGAGGCGGTGCTCTCCAACCAGGCTGATGTGTCCGCGCTCTTTGTCGGAGAGCTTGTCGCCATAGCCGGTGTCTACCAGGATTCGCTTCGTGTCCGTCTCGATGAGCAGACAACGCATCTCGAAGCAGAGGCGGTGGCGCTCGTCCGGCTGGGCGACCCGCTCCCACAGGACTCTGGGCACCAGCCCGAACAAGCCGCCGGCGTCCTCCCAGTAGGTGCCATCGGACACCAGGTGCAGTGTGACGTTGCCGAAACGCATGGTGAAAGCCTCAAGCATCTGAGGGGTCTGGTGGGCGTGATGGGATCGCGTCAGACCCCTCAGACCCTTCAGGCACATCGGTACTTGTGGTCGCTTCTAGCCTCTAGCGTACTCCACTCCCCGGTCGAGCGCCCGTTTGTTCGGCTCGATGATGTGCTTGCGGCGTTGGGGGATGTGCTCGTCGAAGGTGCGTTTGATGCTCTCGATGGGCAGGATTTCCCGCGTGCCCAGCATGGCGCCCAGCAGGACGACGTTGGCCATCTTGACGTTGCCCATTTCTGCTGCCAGCTCGTTGGCCGGGATGTAGACGACCTCGATGTCGTCCCGTTCTGACTTGGCGCGCACCAACGTCGAGTTGACCACCAGCAGCCCGCCGGGTCTGATCAGGGGCTCGTACTTGTCCATGGACGGCGGATTCATCACGATACAGATGGTCGGCTCGCGGATGATGGGCGAGCCAATGTCGTCGCCGGACAGGATGATAGTACAGTTGGCTGTGCCTCCCCGCATCTCGGGACCGTAGGATGGGATCCAGGTCACGTGCCACCCTTCGTCCATGCCGGTGTAGGTTAGCAATTGGCCGGCAAAGAGGGCTCCCTGCCCCCCAAAGCCGGAGACGATCACTTCTTCGTGCATGGTGTGCAAACCTCCGTATGCCTAGTCTCTCTGGCAGGTCGTAGCCTTGCGAATGCCTTGGATAACGTCTCAAGATGCAGTCTCACTGCACAGATGGCCCGTAAGGTCAAGCAGGCCGCGATCCAACCCTTGCCAGGTTCTCAGAGCATAGCTGCGCTTCGCCCATCACCTCAGTTCCTTGACCTCATCGGCAACCCTGTAGTCGCCCAGGGGATAGTAAGGCACCATCCGCTCCTCGATGAACTTGAGCGATTCCCTGGGCGTCATGCCCCAGTTGGTGGGGCAGTTGGAGACGACCTCTACCAGCGAAAAGCCCAGTCCGGCCATCTGCACCTGGAAAGCGGTCTTGAGGGCTTTGCGCAGCTTGCGCACCTCGGCGGGTGTGTGGGCTGTGCGTCGCACTACGTAGGCGGCACCATCCAGTTGGGAGACCAGTTCGCTGACGCGGATCGGATATCCCTGGGTCTTGACGTCACGACCAAAGGGCGACGAGGTAGTCACCATGCCGGGCAGTGTGGTGGGGGCCATCTGGCCGCCGGTCATACCGTACACAGCGTTGTTGATGAAAACCGTGGTGATGTTCTCCCCCCGCGCGGCAGCGTGGATCAGTTCGTTGGTGCCGATGGAGGCCAGGTCCCCATCGCCCTGGTAGGTGAACACGATGAGGTTGGGGTTGGTGCGCTTCATGCCGGTGGCCATGGCTGGAGCGCGGCCGTGGGCCGCCTCGGCAAAGTCGCACTCAAAGTAGTTGTAGGCCAGCACTGAGCATCCCACTGGGGCGACGCCCACTGTCCTTTCCCGGATGTCCAGCTCGTCCATGACCTCGGCGATCAACCGGTGGGCAATGCCGTGGATGCAACCGGGGCAGTAGTGGTTCACCACGTCCGACATTGATTCGGGCCGGCCAAAGACCAGTTCGGCTTCTTGGGTCATAACAAACTCCTTCCGATTCCTATCGCAGACTATACCGGTGTCACGGCCAGACCGGGCCTGCTACGGCACTTCCCCTGACGGAATCCAGGGGTCTCAGACCAGCTTTCTGATCTCATCCAGAACGTCCTCTGGCAGGGGCACTATGCCCCCCATCTTGCCAAAGAAGGAGATAGGCACCCGACAGCGGGTGGCCAACCGCACGTCCTCGATCATCTGGCCGGCGCTCAGTTCCACAACAAGGATCTGCTTGACCGAGTCGGCAATCTCGTCCAGGCGCTCGTAGGGGAAGGGGAACATGGAGATAGGGCGGAAGAGGCCGACAGGAATCCCTTCGGCCCGGGCCCGCTTGACCGCTGTCTGCACGATGCGGCCCGCCGTACCATAGGCCACTACGACGATCTCGGCGCCCTCCATCATGTACTCGGCGTATCGGACCTCGTTGGCTCTGATCTCGTCGATGATTGCCTGGAGTTTGATGTTCTCATTCTCCAGGTTCTGTGCCCCAAGGAAAAGCGACGTAATCACGTTCTTCTTGCGACCCTTGGCGCCGGTCAGTGCCCAGGGCCGTTCGGG
>CBDUWJ010000299.1:0-3961 GCA_965370895.1 uncultured Anaerolineae bacterium
GTGAAGACGTTGTGCACGATCAGGTTGTCGCAGGGAGCCAGCACCGGTCCCAGCGCCTCCACCAGCCGTTCGACCATGGCCTCGAAGCCAGGCGGCACCTCGCCCTGTTCCAACCGGGCGCTAAGCTCTGCAGTCCCCGCGTACTGCGAATCCATCGGCGGGATGCGGAGAAAGACTGCCCCTGGCGGCAGGGCTGCAGTCTCGCCCCAGCCGGCGACGACGGTGACGGGGTAGCCGGCCTCGAGGAAAACCTGGGAGTGGGCCTGGATCACGGCTTCCACACCGCCAACGATGGGCGGGGCAGTGTAGTGCAGAAACGCGGTTTTTGGTGGCGTCATATGCTATGATCCGTTGATTCAGAGGCCAAACTCAGTGACCGTCTCCAATTGGCGACAGAGCCAGGCAGTGATGTCCTCGCGCTCGATCAACCAGCGTAGCCGCTCGGCACGTTCCTGGCACTCCGCGGGTGCCATGGAAAGCGCCTGGTGGAGCGCCTCAGCCGTGGCGTACACGTCACACGGCGAAACGACCAGTGCCCCGGGCTCAAGCTGTTGGCGAGCGCCCGCCCGTTCGGAAAGGATGAGCACGCCATGGCGGCTGTTCACCATTGGCCCTTCCTTGGCGACCAGATTCATGCCGTCGGCAATGGCATTCACCAGCAGGACGTCATATAGCTGCATAGCCGCCACCGCCCGGGGGTAACTGTCGCCCACGAGCACACGAACCGGCTCCCACTCACTGTCGCCATACGTGGCGTTGACCCGACCAGCCGCCGCCATGAGCTCGGCCAGGTAGTCCTGGTACTCGTCCACGTCCATCCGCGACGGTACCAGCATTGCCAGGAACTTGACCCGTCCCCGATGTTCGGGATACATCTCTAGCATCTCTTCGAAGGCAAGGAAGCCACGTACGATGTTCTTGCTTGGCTCGATGCGGTCAATGCGCAGGATCAGTTTGGAATCTCCCAGCATGTCCCGAAGGTCGGACCGGTGCTCAGCCACTTTCGTTGATGAGGCCATCTGCCCCAGGGCGTCCACGTCAATGGAGATGGGAAAGTCGCGCACATGGGTGGCGTGATTCTTGTACCACACCCGGCGGTGCTTGTAGTTCACGGACGCGGGGGGTAGGAGGGCCTGGCACGTGCGGAGGAAGTTCAGCGCATCATCATTGGTCTGAAAGCCCAGGATGTCCGCCGCGCACAGACCAGACAATATTGCCTGCCGCATGGCAGGCGGCAGGATGCGCCAATAGTCCGGTCCGGGCCAGGGGATGTGGGTAAAGTGCAACGTCGTGGGACGTTCCCGGCTTCGCAGCGCCGCGCGCAAGCGGCGGGCCACCAGATAGAGGTGATAATCCTGCAACATGACCAGCGTTGGGCGCGCTGTGGCCCGCACCTGTCGTGCAATCGCGTCGGCAAACAGGCAGTTGACCGCCTGGTAGCCGTCTTCCCAGGCAGTCCAGGTTGCCCGGTCTATAATGGGTGCCCTGGGGACGTCCCACATGGAATGCTGCAGAAACCAAAGCAGCGGATTGGCAATGACATTGTAATACCCCTTGTAGGCCGTCTCGTCAGGTGAGAGGAACTGCACCCGAATGGCGTTGCCATCTTCGAGGGTGACGTCTCCGCTTCGCCAGAGGGCGTCCGCCTCCGTTCGGGCGCAGGCGATCCAAGTAGCATCGGTGTGCCGGCACAGGCCAGTCAGCGCCGTAACCAGCCCGCCTCCGCCCCGCTGGAACCCCAAGGTCCCATCCTCGGCCTGCTCAAAGGTGATCGGCGCACGATTGGCGGCGATGATCAGGGAGCGATCCGCGAAAAACTCTGCCTGCAACGCCTCGCAGGACTGGTCTCTGTCCTCTACATCAAGTCCCGGCATACGACCCCCCTCAGGGTTAGATCCCCTCGTCGCGGCTGGCCTGTATCGCCAGATCGATAAAGACCGCGGCAGTCCAGCCAAAAGCCTGGGCCGCAGTCACCGGCGGCTCCCCGGTTTCGGCGTGGTAGTATTCATAGATGCCGGGCTGGCTCATGATCAGGTCCAGTGTCATCTCCAGGAGCGTGCGCGCCAAGGCTGTTTCACCAACCTGGTGCAGCGCCTCAATAAAGATATAATTGATATTGACCCACACCGGACCACGCCACATCGTCTCTGGATTGAAATGCGGATCGTTGCGCGCTACGGAGGGGATGACATACTCTCCCCAGAGTTCGTCGGGGTCGGTGAGGTGAGCAACGACGCGGTCACGGATGGCATCGGGTAGCTGACCGGTCCACAGGGGGTAGAGGTTGAAGGGCGTGACCACGGGGATGGGTTGCTCATTGTGCAGTGCCCGGAACAGGCCCGCTTCTTGGTCCCAGAAATCCTCGATCATTCGGCGCACGATGGCTGCAGCACGACGGCGCCACATGGCCCCCTCGGCATCCATCCCCAGTGCTTCGGCCATCATGGCCAGCGAGCCCATCTGCACGCAGAGGTAAGTGTTCAGATCAGGCGATTCGACCGGCATGCCGTAATCCCACAGAGGACTGTCGTCCAGGCCGGAGGAGTAGGGATGGTTGTATTGCACAAGCCCATCAGCGTCATCGTCGTTCATGCTGAACCACCAGGCATTCCAGCGGACCAGAGGCACATAGATTTCCTGCAAAAAGCCCAGGTCGGGATCTGTCTCGTCCAGCTTGAGCGCCGCCCAGGCCATGATGGGCGGCTTGGTGACCTCGGAACGGAGAGGGTGATCTATGTCGGTGACGACACCTTCGTCATGGACGACGTCGGGGATCATGCCGTCGGGCAACTGGCAGGCCAGCATGGTCCGCAACTGGTTCCGGGCCAGCACGGGGTCCACGTGGCGGAAGGCCAGTGCGTGAAAGCAAGCATCCCAGTTCCAGATGCCGACGTACTGCACTTTGGACGGCATCATGGCCTCGTGGGTCACCTGACCCAGTGGTTCAACCAAGTTGTTGCTCATGACCCACCAGGCATAGTAATAGTGGTCCCGATAGCGGTCGGCGACGCGCGGCACATTGGCAAACCAGTCGTGCCAGCGTTCCTCGGCAGCGGCCAAGGTCTCGGAAAAGGGCCCGAGCTCACCGTCCAGCGACGGATCGTCGCGGACGCTGAGGTGGATGGCCACATCATCACCGCCACCCACGACGAACTCGACGAGGTAGGCCTCTCGTTCGAGACCCAACTCGTTCCTCAGCACCTGACCGTTGGTCCGGTAGGCCAGGTTGCGCACGGCCATCAAGCTGCCACCGTCCTCGGTCTGTTGCCACATCTGGGTGCTGACGCGAAAGCGTATACCAGCGCCCTGGCCCGCCGGTAGCCCAACGGCCAATGTGTCGCCCCTGTGAAAGGCCAGGGCGAAGACTCCTAGCCGAGTCTGGAAAAGGAGGGCATGGGGATAGGTGGTCAAGTGGTAGGTGAGGGGCATCCCTTCCTGATCGGTGAAGCAGAGGTCCTGGATGTACGGTGGCCGAAAACGGTGGGTTTCCAGACCAGGCTGGATGGCGGTCAGCCGTTCGGCCAGCTTTACGTACAGATGTTCTCGGTCAGGATACTTGAACACAAGCAGCCGCGAACCCCGGTCGCTAAAGGGCACACGGGTGATGTCGATGCGGTTTTTGAGCAGATTAAGGTAAGCTGACTTGAGCATCTGGCCAATCCAAGCGAGACCTGTACATACTACCAGATCAGAGCTCTAAATGCAAAGATAGACGTCGGTTTCCACTTCTCGCGCTTGGCTCCCATGCTGTGTCCAATTCACAGCAGTCGCATGTGTCATTGCGAGTTCAGCCATGACGAGTGCCTCCACTCTATGTAGAAGAGACTGGGCGCCACGCAGCTGATCATCCTGAGCGCCAGCGAAGGATCTCTTCTTTGCCCAACTGAGATTCCCTTCGTGCCTCAGGGCATGCTTCACTTCGTTCAGAATGACAGGCTTGTTTCCTAGCAGCAAAGCGAAG
>CBDUWJ010000300.1:0-3960 GCA_965370895.1 uncultured Anaerolineae bacterium
GAGGCGGCGGACGCCGGGGTCGAGGCGCTCCACGTCGGCCTGGCGGCGCTCGCGCATCTCGTGGATGATGGGCAGATCGTAGACACTCTTGCCCTCCTGCAGCACGTCCACGAGCAGCGGTTCGATCTCGGCAGTGTCTCGCTGCAGGAGAACGCGGTACTTGGTATGATCCGAGGGATGGCACAGGGTGATTGTCTCCATCTCCCGGGGATCCTGGTCATCAAGGCTTAGCAGATCGGCCGTCGCCTTGCTTCGCCGGTCGTATACCCGCCAGACAAGCTTGTGGCCGGGATTGGGCGTCTTGGCCGGCGAGTCCGACACCTTGATGGCTGGCAGCCAGGCGTCGTTTTCGCGGACTGCGACGAGCTTGTAAACGCCGCCCAGGGCCGGCTCGCCCCACGAAGTGATCAACCTGGTACCCACGCCGTACGCCAGCCGCCCGATGAGGTGGTCGGGGAGCACGCCGCAGCGAGGGGCCTCATGGCTGATCTGGGTGATGATCTGCAGGATGACAAGCTCGTCCAGGTTGTTGGACAGGACGATGGTGGTATCGGGAAAGCCCGCCCGGTCCAGCATCTTGGCGGCTTGAATGCTGAGATAGGCCAGGTCGCCCGAGTCCAGGCGGATACCCACCGGCTCGTGGCCCTTGCGCCGCAATTCCTCAAAGACTCTGATGGCGTTGGGAATGCCGCTTTCCAGGGTATCGATGGTGTCCACCAGCAATAGGCAGTCATCCGGGTAGACGCCGGCGTAGGCGCGAAAGGCATCCAGCTCGCTCATGCCCAGGCACATGTAGACCTGGACCATGCTGTGAGCGTGGGTGCCTACGGGCTGGTAGCCCAGCACGTGAGAGATGCCCACGTTGGAGGAGAGATCCGCCCCGCCGATGAGGGCCGCCCGCGCGCCGGCATTAGCCCCCTTGTCGTGGCCCCGGCGCAACCCAAACTCCAGCAGCAACCGGCGGCGGCCACTCTCGTGGATCCGCGCTGCCTTGGTGGCGATGAGCGTCTGGTAGTTCAGATGGTTGAGCAGCGAGGTCTCCAAGATCTGGGCCATGGCGAGCGGGCCCTGGACAACGGTCAGCGGTACGTTCGGATGGACCACACGTCCTTCGGGGATGGCGCGCATGGTGAGGCCCTCAAACGTTCCATTCTGCCGCAACCAGGCGAGGAAATCATCGGCGAATACGGGCGCGCCGGTTCGACCGGTCTGCCCGCGCAGGGTTTCGATGTCACTGTCGCGAAAGTGAGCCCCTTGCATCCAGTCCAGCAACCACTCCAGGCCAGCATTGATGCAGTAACCGGCCTTGTGCGCGCCATAGTCAGGATAGCGCCGGAAGAAATGGTCGAATTGTACCTGCTTTTCGTGCAGACCGGTCCGGTAGTAGAGCTGGGCCATGGTGAGCTGGTATTGGTCAGTGAACAGAATGCCTTCGGCCGTTCGACGCTCCGACTGCTTCACGCAACTACCTCACGGACGCGCAAGGGCGGCTAAGAATTGAGATCATGCGGATTGCTCCAATCCGATCAACCACCACGTTCGTGCACCTGGCTACTCGCTGCTTTCCCCAGCGTGCAGCATGTCAATGGTTTCAAAGGCGTGGCGCAGGTGGGGGATGACGATGCTGCCTCCCACAACCAGGGCTACGTTGAGGGCCTCGTACAACTCCTCGTCGGCATAGCCCGCCTCGACGCACTGGATGAGGTGGTAGTCAATGCAGTCGTTGCAGCGTAACACAACGGAGGCGACCAAGCCCAGCAGCTCCTTCGTCTGGCCCGACAGGGCGCCGTCGTCATAAGCCTTCGTGTCCAGATTGAAGAAGCGCTTGATGCCCAGGTGCCCGGTCCCCAGGATGCGCTCGTTCATGCGCAGGCGATAGGCTTGGAACTCGTCAAGTCGTGTGGTCATGGTTGCCCTTTCTGGTTGTGACAGCATCTATGGTATCTGCGTAGAACGTGAAGCGCGAAACGTCAGGGGTACAGTGCATGGGGCTAGCTGCCCAACGGACAGGCTGGTGGCATGGCCCGCTTGTGCGCTGAGGCGGCGATCATGGTCCGTACTTTGTCCAGCAGTACAGGGTCAAGGTCACCGGGGCAGCCCGATTCAATGGCGGCCAGCGTTGCGTCCAGATTGTCGTAAGTGATGCCCAATTCGCCCTCGTCGGTCTGGCCGGTCCACAATCCGGCGCTGGGGGGGCGCTGGATGACGGAAGCCGGGACACCCAGCTCACGAGCCAACTGGCGCACCTGCCATTTGTACAGATTGCCGAGGGGCTCCACGTCCACGCCGCCGTCGCCCCATTTCGTGAAATAGCCGATCTCAAGCTCGCTCTTGTTCCCAGTACCGGCCACCAGGTAGCTGTGCGTCTGGGCCAGGGCGTATAGGGTCGCCATCCGCAGCCGGGGTTTGATGTTGGCCTTGGCCATGTCCGATACTCCAGGCGGAGACGCCGCCAGCAGCGCGTCGTAGGTTGGCCCCAGGTCGACGGCGACCGTCTTGAGGTCAAAGGACTCGGCTACCAGTTGGGCCATCTCGCCATCCTCGGGCGAGCTGTGGCAGGGCATCAACACGCCCAACACGTTTTCGCCCACGGCCCGCTGGCAGAGGGCCGCCGTGCAAGCCGAATCAATCCCCCCGCTCAGCCCGACGACATAGCCCTTGGCTCCCGCCTGGTCAGCATAGTCCCTCAACCAGGCCGCGATCTCGTCTGCAATCTGCCTGTGGGCCTCCACTTCAAACCACCTTGGCCACTATCTCGACGCCGTGCTGTGCCATGTTGAACAGAAAAATCAGGTGCATCAAGTCGCCGTGATGGGGCATGATGCCCAACTTGTCGGCCACCTCCACCGGTATGTCGAAGGTGTCCACCCCATCCATGGCCAGGATCACGCGCACGTCACGCAAATTCAGGGCATTGGCCTGCAGGCGCAAGTGCAACGACAGTTGGTGAGTGCAAAAGTCGGTACAATCCCCGACGACGAGGAAGGTCGTCACCTCGGGATGAGCCGCCAGCCAGTCGTCCAGTTCGGTGCCGAGGGTCACGCTGACCGAGTCCTTTTCGATGATGGTGAAGAGATTGGCAAAGGGCAGGGCTTTGAGTTCTGGCACCGTTTCAGGCTCTGCGGTGCCGGCCACGCAGTGGGGGGGAAAGCTGCCGAACTCGATAGCATCTGGCGAGTGGGTGTCCTGGGGCAGAACAAAGTGGCGCACGCCCAACTCGTGAGCCCGCTCAAAAAGGCGGACCACGGGGTCGACGATGCCGGCCACTCGCTCGCTGGACAGGGCGCCCTCCGAGCAGAACCCGACGGTCACGTCCACGGCCATGACGGCGACCTTCTCGGGGCCGCCGGCATTTGCGATCGCGTCCGCCAGATCCAGAGTGGGACGGCTGTTGTACCAATGGACGACCCAGCTCAGGAAAGGCCGGCTGCTGGAAACCAACTGCCCTAAGTCCATGGTTACACCTTGTCACTTCTGTGCTTCCTACACTGAGCAGTCCAACACCAGAGAAGGGCTATTCGTGCAGGAATCACACGAATTATAGACGGGGCTAGCGGTTTGTCAAGTCCTCGCGAACCTCTGGTCCAGTGCCAGCGACTTTGCTGCGGCGTTCCATGAGGATGACATCTCGCCAAACGCCGTGCAGTTGGCCTAGCCGTTCCCTGCGGCCTACGGTTCGGAAGTCACAGGCCCTATGCAGCGCGATGCTTGCCTCGTTCTCGGGAAAGATCCCGGCCTGCAAGGTCCAGATACCTGCCCATTCTGACTCCTCGACGAGGGCCTGGAGCAAGCATGTGCCGATGCCCTGCCCTCTGGCTCGTTCGGCCACGTACACGCTGGCCTCAGCGACACCGCGGTAGACACACCTGTCTGAGACAGGGCTCAACGCCGCCCAGCCCACCACCTGCTCAGCGCTTCTGGCGACCAGCCTGCAGTCCTGCAGGTGATGGCTATCCCAAA
>CBDUWJ010000301.1:0-3940 GCA_965370895.1 uncultured Anaerolineae bacterium
CAATGAACGTCCCTCCAGCGGCCAGGGCCAGGGCCAGCGGGTTAGCTGCCATCTCAATGACACCGTCAGGCGACGTGCTGGTGATAAAGCCAGAATCGCTGGTAGGTGAGTACTGCCCTTTGGTCAGGCCATAAACCTGGTTGTTCTGGATCAGGTCGACGATGTCCAGGTTCCGCCGCGCAGTGTGGATAAAGTGGCCCATGCCCAGACCTAACGAATCCCCGTCGCCGTGGACGGTGATCACATTGAGGGCGTGATTGGCCAGCTTGGCGCCGGTGGCGATAGGCACCGGGCGGCCGTGCAGAGTCATAAAGCCATTGACGTTGGCATAGTCGGGCAACTTGCTGCCACAGCCAATGCCACTGACTACAAGAACCTGGTGCGGCGCGAGACCGGCCTTGACGAGACCCTGTTTGATCGCGTTGAGGATGCCAAAGTCACCACAGCCAGGGCACCAGGTGGGCTTTACACGACCCGCATAATCCTTCGTAGTACCTGCCATGTTATCGAACCTCCTTCAGACCGGCCAGAACATCCTCAGGTGAGAACGGGCGTCCGTCGTAGCGCGAGATCGTGTGGTCAACCTGGATGCACGTCTCGCTTTGAAGCAGGCGCCTGAACTGTCCGGTGTAGTTGTTTTCGACCACTACCACCTGCCCTCCCTGGAGCACCTCCGCGGCCGTCTCCGCGGGGAAGGGCCACAGATCGCGGAAATGCACGTGCCGCGCTGCGCCGTCCAGGCGGTCGACGACCTCACAAAGCACGCCGTGCGTGCTGCCCCAGCCCACCAGGACAATGGGGGCGTCGTCAGGACCATAGCGGGTGGGTGGTTCGACATCCTGCCGGGCAGACTCTAGTTTCTGCATGCGTTTGCGCATCATCTTGACCCGATTGTGTTTGTCTTCGGTTATGTGACCGAACTCGTCGTGCTCATCGCTTGCCGTGGTGTACACCGCCTGGGGATGGCCCGGCAGGGCCCGGGGCGAGACGCCATCCTCGGTGAACAGATGGCGCTTGTACGGTTCGGCCAGAGCATCCAGTTCTGCTCGGGTCAGCAGCTTGCCCCGGTCAATCTCTACTCTACCAAAGTCTATGGCCCCCACTTCGATGGTGCGCACAGAAGAAGCCAGGAGCTCGTCGGAGAGGACAATGACCGGAGTCTGGTACTTTTCGGCCAGGTTAAAGGACCGCCAGCCACACTCGAAACACTCCTCGATCGTGCCCGGCGCCAACACCAGGCGGGGGAACTCGCCCTGGGATGCGTGCAGCACAAAGAGAAGGTCGCTCTGTTCGGTACGCGTGGGCAGGCCGGTAGAAGGGCCACCGCGCTGGGCTTCGAACACCACCAGGGGCACTTCGTTCATACCAGCCAGGCCCAGCGCCTCTGCCATCAGCGCAAAGCCACCACCTGAGGTGGCCGTCATAGCCCGAGCTCCCACAAAGTTCGCGCCAATGGCCATGCACACGGCCGCGATTTCATCTTCGGCGTGCTTGGCAACCACGCCGAACTGATGCTCATGTTTGGCCATCCACTCGATGATCGAGGTAGCGGGCGTCATGGGATAGGCGGAGATGAAACGGCAGCCGCCGGCCAGAGCCCCCAGCGCGAACGCCTGATTGCCAGTCATCACCAGGCGCTGTGGCGCGTCCGGTACCTGCCGCAGCTTCCAGTCAAAGTGGGCGGCATAGCGCTCCTGGGCATACAGATAGGCGGCTCGGGCCACACGCAAGTTCGCAGCCACCACTTCTGGCCCCTTGCGCCGAAAGTTCTTGCGAATGATGTCTGCCAGGCGTTCGTAAGAGTATTCGACGACGCCGGCCGCAGCCCCCAGCGCGGCCGTGTTGGCCATGACTCGCTCGCCGTGTTCCTTCGCCAACTCGATCAAGGGCACCGGCATCGCCTTGCGACCGCGGCCAGAGATGGCGCGCCCGTCCACCTTCAGACCCGCATCGTAGATGATGCCTCCGCCCTCGACTACGTCGTCTTGATAGGTTTCCAGCGCCTCTTTGTTGAGTGGGAGAAGGATGTGCACCGCGTCCTCGTGAGCATAGAGGGCTTGCTCGTGGACGCGGATCTGGTAGTAGTTCAGGCCTCCGCGTATGCGGGACATATAGTCCTGGAAGCCAAAGACATGGAGACCGCCCTTGGCCAGAGCCTGGGCAAAACCCGCCCCGCTCGATGCAACTCCCTGGCCCGCTGCGCCTGCGACTCTGAAGGTCATGTTGTTAGTCGTTGCCATTCGTATTGCTCCTTGTTCGCGCGCGATTATTACAGATCGCTGCCGTTTCCCACAAGCCGTACACCACGACAGTAGTACGTAGGGGGCGCCTTAGCGCCCCGAAACGCAGAGTGCACACCTCGTATAACCCCGACACGTCCTCTGAACGGATAGTGCGGCCTGCTGACCACGGTACATCAAGGAGGATGCGCCGTCAGTAGGCTCAATCACTCCGTGCAGGGCCAGTTAGTAGATGAACTCACGGATGTCGTAGACACTGATCTTGGGCGCCGGCCCCGGGAAACGCAAGCCAGCGCGGATGGCCTCCATCTGCGCTTGCATCTCCAGATGGCTGAGCGGCTCGATGCCCTCGTCCGCAGCGATGCGCCGATACTGCGAAGTTGGGTCTTGCACGAATCCAGAAAAGTATACAAAATCACCGTCGCCCAGTTCCATGGCGTTCACGACCCGAACCGTATCGGCGGCGTGCAATGCGCCAAAGCGACGCCCGCCGATGCCGATCATGACGATGACACCCACCGACACCCCGCCTGCGCGGATGGAGCGCACCGCAGCCACAGCATCGGCAGCGGTGCCCGCCTTGCGCAGCCAGACCAACAGCGGATCGTGCCCGGTCTCCAAACCAATGTACACCCGGCGCAGGTTCCGCCGGGCAAGTTGGCCAAAGTCCTCCACCGTCTTGAAGCGGCTGGAGAACGCGTCCACAAAAGCATAGATCCCGCCCATGGCCCCCGGATGCTCCCGCCGGTAGCGGCCAATGCTCTCCCCGGCAGGGACGATCTCAAACGCCGCGTTGACCAGATCCAGCATCGGAAGCAGACGCTCTTGGGGGATGACAATGGCGTTCGCGTCAGCCAGAAACAAGGTCCGGCGCATCTGCAACGCAGCCCCAAGGAAAGACTTGACCCGAGCGATGTGGTCCTCGAATTCCGCCTGGGTCTTGATGCGAAAAGCGCGATCGCGATAGAAGGTGCAGAAGGTGCAGCGGTTATGCGAGCACCCCTCGGTGGCCTGGAGCACAAGGGCCATATACTGGTCGGGCGGCAATATGTTGATGGGCTTGTAGACGCGGAGGAATTGCCGGCCGTTGATGCGCAGGCGGTCTGCGTCCCACTGGCAGATGGTGTCCAGGGCCTGCAGAGCCTCCTCAAAGGGAGCCGGATCAGCCCACTGCTCATCCAACCGCCGCATGTTGCCCGCGCTCATGGCGCTGCGCAGGCCGCCCATGGCCGTGTAAGTCGCCTTGAACAAGGCGTGCGCCTCGTCTGGAGCCAGATGACGCCGGATAGGTACGCCGATCTGTCTGCGGCCCCATTTCTCCATCACTCGGTTGTCCAGCCCGCGCACATAGTTACGCCCGCCCACAAAGGCATGGGATAGCCGCCCCGTCAAGTCAAAAACGTACACCGGCACGCCGGCCAGGGTCACCGCGATGGAATGGGAGCGCACACTGATCCGCACCGGTGAAGGCACCCTGTGAACATCTAGCAGAACGTGCATGCCATCTCCTAGACCATGTCGATGTGCACCAAGCTTCCCCTGCATTCTACCCCAATTTCCGACAATTGTCGAGTTGTGCCATGGCTCACCCATCGGTCAGGTGTTCTGTCTTCCCCATTCCCAAAGCACACCTCATCTACCCGGTAGCGTATCTCTTTCCGTGGAAATGCCGCATCAGGCTCGTCCGTCGGCGCCATCCC
>CBDUWJ010000302.1:0-3916 GCA_965370895.1 uncultured Anaerolineae bacterium
CAAGACCGACTACCTGTTGGCCGGAGAGCGCGCGGGCAGCAAGTTGGCCAAAGCAACGAAGCTGGGAGTGTCGGTTCTGGACGAGGCGGCCCTGCAGCAGTTGGTCGGGGAAGTCCGGAGTCCCTGAAGCATGCGGTCAGCTCAGTGCGCAAAGGAACCATCAGCCACGACACTGTGAGCAGAGTCCAATCTAGATCAGGAACGGTCGGAACTGATCCAACCAGCGGCGTGGTAGATGGCCCTGCAGCACTGTGCCCTGTCCATCGTGCGACGTCTCCACCAGCGTACCGTGCTGGTGGAAAAGAGCGACAAGTTCCCCACGGGCGTAGGGTACGTGGACAGTGACGTAGACCAGCCCAGCCGCCAAGACCTCCTCAATCCGGTCCAGCAAAGCCTCCAGACCGATTCGCTTTGCCGCAGAAATGGGGAGGCTACTGGGGAACTCAGCCAGGCAGTCCTGAGCCAAGGCAGGATCAGGCAACCGGTCGATCTTGTTCAAGGCCACGATCACCGGGCGATCCACCACGTCCAGGTCGGCCAGCGTCTGCATAACGGTTTCACTCTGCAGGCAGGCGTTGCGATGCGTGATATCCACTACGTGCAAGATCAGTTCTGCCTCGTTGATCTCCTCCAACGTAGCCCGGAACGCAGCCACCAACTCAGCGGGCAACTTCTGGATAAAACCCACCGTGTCGGAAAAGAGGGCTTCTCGGCCGCCAGGCAGTGTCACGCGCCGTGTCGTAGGGTCCAGTGTGGCGAAGAGCTTGTCCTCTGTTAGAACCTCGGCTCCAGACAGAGCGTTGAGCAGAGTGGACTTGCCGGCGTTGGTGTAGCCGACGATGGACACCACGGGAACCGCTGTCCGCTTCCGTTGTCTCCGGTGCAACTGCCGATGCCGGCGCACCTGCTCCAAATCCTCTTTGATGCGCGCAATGCGCCGGCCAATCTCCCGCCGGTCCACCTCGAGCTGAGTCTCACCCGGGCCCCGCAGTCCCACCCCACCGGTCCCGCCCCGGGCTGCGCCACCCCCAGCTTGACGTGCCAGGTGCGTCCAGGCCCGCGTCAGGCGCGGCAGCCGGTACTGGTACTGGGCCAGTTCCACCTGAAGCTGGCCTTCCCGCGTCCGGGCATGTTGGGCAAAGATGTCGAGGATCAACCCCGTGCGATCCAGGACCTGGACGTCATCCCCCAGCGCCTCCTCCAGATTACGCAACTGGCGGGGGGATAACTCATCGTCAAATATGACAAGGTCGCAGGCCAGGTCACGGCGCAGTTCCACCAGCTCCTCGACCTTGCCCGAGCCGACCAGAGTCGCCGGGTTGAAGCGATCGAGACGCTGCCACGTCTGCCCAGCCACCTCGAGGCCGGCTGTCTGGGATAGCTGCCCCAATTCTGATAACGAATCCTCGATGTCCCAGCCGCCCCGTTGGCGTTTCAGTTGTACGCCCACCAGCAGCACTCGCTCAGCAGGAAGTTCCGTTTCCACCAACTCCCGATCGATGATCTACCTCTTCTTTCGTCCCACCAGGTGACCAGTCGCCTGGCTTCGCCTTGCTCTCCATTCGCAGACGGACAACAGACACCCGAACTCCGCGGTACTTTGAAACCCTGCCAATCAGGCGCGGCACTCTCACAATCAGTGGTGCAAACGCGCCTCGCTGCAGTTCAGAAGGCAAAGTTCCTCAAACGATCCAGTGCCTCTCGGACGCGTTCAGTGCTCATGCCCAGCGAGATGCGCAGATATCCCTCCCCGTGTGGCCCAAAGGCCGTGCCTGGTGTGATGCTGACGCCCGCACCCTCCAGCAGCCGTGCGGTAAATTCCTCCGAAGAATAGCCTGCCGGAACCTCGGCCCACACGTAAAGACTAGCCTTTGGTCTCCGCGCCCGGATGCCGAGCTCCTGCAATGCCGCCAGGATCATGTCTCGGCGTTCCCGATAGATCTCGTTGCGGTCCGCCACCCAACCCTGATCGCCAGACAGGGCGAGCACGGCCGCATCCTGAATCGGTCGGAAGATACCCGAATCGATGTTCGTTTTCGTCCGGGCAAGGGCTTCAACCGCCACGGCATTGCCCACAACCATACCCACCCGCCAGCCGGCCATGTTGTAGGCCTTGGACAGCGAGTTGAATTCTATGGCCACTTCCTTGGCGCCAGGGACCTGCAGTAGGCTGGGAGCGGTGTAGCCATCAAAGGTCACGTCACAGTATGGGTTGTCGTGGCAGATCAGGACGTCGTGACGCCTGGCAAATTCGACGACGCTCTCAAAAAAGCCCAGCGAAGCGGTAGCCCCCGTGGGGTTGTTGGGGTAGTTCAGCCAAAGGAGCTTGGCCGAAAGAGCCACGTCCCGCGGAATAGCCTCCAGGTCGGGAAGAAAGCCATTCTCTGGCAGCAACGGCACCCGTTGTGGCACCCCACCGGCGAGCAGCGTTCCCAGCGTGTAGGTCGGATAGCCCGGATCGGGCACCAGAACTATGTCACCCGGATCCACGAAAGCCAGCGCTGCGTTAGCGATTCCCTCCTTGGAACCGATCAAGGGCGCCACGTCCCGCTCCGGGTCAAGCTCCACCCCGAACCGGCGTTCATAGTAGCCAGTCATGGCCTGGCGCAACCGTGGTATTCCATAGAAACCGCCGTAGCCATGAAGCGATGGGTCATGTGCCGAACGACACATCTCTTCGATGATAGAATCCGGAGGCGGAAGATCGGGACTGCCAATGTCCAAACGTACGATATCGCGTCCTTGGGACGCCAGTTCGTTTACGCGACGCCCCAGTCTGGCAAAAACATAGGGTGGCAAGTTCTTGACTCGTTCTGCAACTTCCATCGTTGGTCCAAGCTCCTCTCATGTTGACTTGCGAAATCAGGAATCCGGTAACTGCGGATTCAGGAAACAGTCCCGTCAGTAGACCAATGCTGGCTCTTCCCCCTTAAGCACACGAAGAGCGCCTAACGCCAGGGCCAGCATCTCATCCTCCCCAGGATAGATGAGCAGAGGCGCGATCCAGGCCACTCGTTCCCGGACCCAACTGAGCAGCATCTCCGAATGAGCCACGCCACCGGTGATGACAATGGCATCCACCTCCCCAAGAAGGACGGTCGCCATTGCCCCGATCTCCTTGGCGATCTGGTAAGCCATGGCACCATAGACCAAGCGCGCACGTTCGTCGCCCGCGGCGACACGGCGTTCCACCTCGACGGCACTGTTGGTGCCCAGGTGAGCAACCAGACCCCCCTGACCCGCCAGCTTTCGGAACATCTCCTCGTAGGTCAGCTCTAGACCCTCGTAGGGAGCCACACCATAGCACATCCGCACCACATCACCTACCGGCAGCCCACCGGACCGCTCTGGGGCAAAGGGGCCGGTGCCATCCAATGCCTGATTCACGTCCACCATTCGTCCTTGGCGGTGGGCCGTCACAGAGGTGCCGCCACCCAGGTGCACGACGACTAGATTGAGCTCTGGATAGGGCCGGCCCAAGTCGTGCGCCGCGCGCCGTGCCACAGCCTTCATATTCAGAGCATGAGACAGGCTCTTGCGCTCGATCTCGGGCAGGCCCGACACCCGCGCCAGATCATCGAATTCGTCCACGCAAACCGGATCCACGATAAATGCGGGCAGTTCGACCCGCCCAGCAATCTCATACGCCAGCAACGCCCCCAGGCTCGAGGCGTGTTCCCGCACCTTGTTCCGCTTGCGCAGCTCTGATATCATCTTTTCGTTGACCGCATAGGTGCCACTGGGGATGGGTTGAAGCAGCCCTCCCCGGCCCACCACGGCCGACAACGACGAAAGAGGGGTCTGCCGGTCCAGCAGAAGATTGAGAACGGCTTTGAGACGGAATTCATACTGGTCGAGGATGTGCGAAAAGGCACCGATCTCCTGGCTCGAGTGCCGCAAGGTCTCAACGAACAAA
>CBDUWJ010000303.1:0-3903 GCA_965370895.1 uncultured Anaerolineae bacterium
GTTTCTCCGTTCTCGAAGGCTTGTTCGGCGCTGGCGGCCAGCACCAAGCTGTGGTTGACGTCGGCCTCGCGTTGGGCGATTGTACGTGCGTTGAAAGAAAAGATCGCCAGGGCGATGGTGATCACCAACCCGCCGGCCAGCGCCAGGATCGTCCGCCGCCGCCGTCGCTCGCGTTCGGTCTCTTTGCGCTCCCGAAGGTCCACGCTGGCCTGGATGAAACCTTGCTCCGCCTCACTCAACTCGCCCCCACGCTCGGCCAGCCAGCTCTCTGCTTGCGCCAGCAGTGCGCCCCGCAGCAGCGCCCCTTCGTCGCGGTCACTGGTCTCCCATCCCCGCAGCGCGGCCCGCAACCCTTCCTGCCAGGTACGGAAGGCGCGGCCGGCGTCCATCCACGCTCGCAATCGCCCCCAACGCTGGATCAGCGCCTCGTGCACCACCTCCACGATTTCTCTTCCGGAAGCGTCCCGCCCGGTCACGACCAGGCGCTTGTCGGCCAGGTGTTGCACCAACCCCCAGTTCTCGCCCCCCAGCTCGGCGCGGGTCGCCATCCGGCGGGTGTCCTCTGTCCCCTCGCCCGGGCGCACCAACTGCACAAAGATTCGCTGTGCCCCTTCCTGTTCCTTTTCGTTCAACTCGCCAAACACTTGATCGGCGTAGCGGGCCAGCGCCCCTTCCACCCGCCCGATCTCCTCGTAGCCGGCATGGGTCAACCAGCCGTCGCTTTGCCGCTCCCACAGCAGCGTCAGCGCAAATTCCAGCAGCGGCAGGTTGCCGGGCTCCTCTCCCACGTCATCCAGAAGGCGTTCCACGAGACCGGCTTCAAAGGCCGCTCCCTGTTTCTCGGCGGGCCCTTCGATGGCCAGGCGCAACTCGTCGCGGCTCATCGGCCCCATCATCAGGGAGGCGTCCTGGAGCGCGTCGGCGAAGGGGCGGTGGGTCAGCGCGTGGCCCATAAAGTCAGCCCGCAGTGTGAGCAGGAGCACAAAGGGAGAGGTAGGCTGCTCGTTCCCGGCCTCGACTGCCGCCAGCAGCTCATCCAAAAAGCGCCGCCGCACGTCCGGCTCGGGGCAGAGGGTGTACAGCTCCTCGAACTGGTCAACGACGAACAACAGGCGGCTCGCTGCCTGGCTCTTTTCCAAGGCCCGCTCGACGGCATCGTAGAGGCAGATTTCCCCCTGGCGCTGGGCGTCCGCCAGTTTGCGGGCTTCGATCAGCCGATCCGTCTCGCTCAGGCCCGGTTCCAACATGGGGAGCAAAGCGGCCGCCTGGGCGTAGAAGGGCTGTCCTCCGGGGCGGAAATGGGCGATCAGCCAGTCCGTTTCGTCTCGCAGGTGGGGCAGCAGCCCGGCGAAAACGGTCGAAGACTTGCCGGAACCGGAAGAGCCTACAATCACCACGACCAGCGGCTGCTGCTGCACGGCCTCTGTCAATCGCCCGACAAAGTCCTCGCGCCCGAAAAAGAAAGGCGCATCCGCCTCCCGGAAAGCGGCAAGACCCCGGTAGGGGCACTCGCCGACCGGTCTGGACTCCCGCTCTGGAAGCGCTGGAGGTGCGCCGGATGGGTGTTCCAGTTCGCCATCCCGGATTTTCTCGTAGAGCCGCGTGGTTTCTTCGGCCGGCTCGACGCCCAGTTCTTCGGCCAGCAGGCAGCGGCAGGTCTCGTACTGAGCCAGGGCGGCGCCTCGCTGGCCGCTGAACGCCAGCAACCGCATCAACTGCCGGTGGGCCTTCTCCCGCCAGGGGTCCAGGTCCACCTGCCGCCAGGCGTTTTGGAGTGCGTGGTCCAGTTCGCCAGACTCCCTGTAGCCATCGGCCAGGCGGTGGAGGGCCTCCACGACCAGGCGATGGAGCCGCTCCCGCTGGAGCAAAACCCATTCCTCGAAGGCCGGGCTGTCGGGCAGGGAAAAGCCCTCCAGGAACTCGCCACGATAGAGGTCGGTGGCAAGCTGCAAGTTGCCAATAGCTGGCACTGCATCTCGCCATCCCTCGCTGGAGTTTACCCTGAGCGAAGCTGAAGGGCTCGGGACAGGCTTTCCATCTGTCACTAACTGCTCAAATTCCACCACGTCGATCCAGGCATCGCTGGCGCGGTTGAACTGGATCGTCTGGCGGGTGATGAGCAGAAAAGGGGGGCTGGCTTGATGGTCGTCGATAGCCCGGCGCAGATTCGCCAGCGCGTGGCGCAGATTGGCGCGAGCGGAGCGTTCCAGTATGTCGGGCCACAACAGACCGGCCAGCTTTTCGCGGCGGTGCGGCCTCTCCGCCTCGACGCAGAGGTAGGCCAGCAGCGCCCGCACCTTGTCCGACCGCAAGCCGGCGACGGGTTCCCCATCCAGGTCGATCTGAATAGGTCCAAGGAGATGGATCGTAAGACGGGCCATGCTCCTCCTTTGGGTAGTGAAAGGAACAGGTCACCAGACTGGATCAATATTATACAACACAATGGGGTTGGGGTCAAGTTCCACGCTTCGTCCACGTTTTCGGAACGTTCTCGCTCCGGGTGACTGCTATGCTGGGGACCGTACGGTGAAGGAGTTATGATGGGCAACGCCTCAGAGAAAGCAGGAAGGCAAACGGGTTATCTATCGTACCTGCTACGCCTGTGGCAGGAGAATGAAAAGGGAGCGGTCTGGCGGGCGTCCCTTCAGAGGCCGGACACCGGTGAGCGAGTGGGCTTTGCCAGCCTGGACAAACTGTATGACTTTTTGCAGAGACAGACTGGTGCGGTGCCAGACACACGTGAAGATCAAGACGTTGGCCAAAAGAGAGCAAGTGATGATACCACGACAAAGCAGAGCCACACATTGTCATAAAGCAGCTTTCTGTGAGGGGGGAAGGAAGACGCAGAAATCTGCGAGCCTGAGTGGTATGGGGGAAACAGCCTGGCGGATCGTGGCGATTGGGCTCGTCATTGTCGTCATGGCTACGGCCTGCGTGGGTGGGAAAGGAGAGACGGGAACCGTAGCTGGCGAAATCACTGTGCCCTTTGACGGGGACCAGTGCGCCTACAACGGGCCGGCCAGAGCCCCTGCCGGCCAGATCACCGTCATCTTGGATGTCGAGGACCAGACGGATTACGACGAATACGGACTGGCTGTCGTGACGCTGGACGAGGGCAAGACCTTCGATGACCTGGACGCGTGGCCGTCCGCTGTGGGCTCAACTCCACGGTCTCCTCGAAAGGATTCCTCAAGGTAGCCGCTCCGAGATGACCGTTGCCGCATTCAAGGGGCCTCTCTTTCTGGTATGCTTCACGGCCTATCCCATCACCAAAACCAGCGTGCTGGGACCTGTCAAAGTCGTGGACTAGCCGGAAAGGCCGTTCCAAGAGAGGAGGTAATCAGGACAAAACCACTGTGGGCAAGAGTTACCCGGCCAACGATAAGTCAAATAGTCATGAAAAAGGAGAGAAAAATGAAAACACGAGTATTCGCACTGACGGTATCCGTTCTGGTGTTTCTGCTTCCTGTGGCGGTCTACGCCCAGGAACAAGATCCGGTGTCGATGATCATGGCCTGGAACGACGCAATGAATGCCGGGGATGCAGATGCTGCCCTGGCATTCCTGGCCGATGATGCCTATATCCAGCTCGTCCCACCGCCCATGGAGGGGCATGACGGTGTCTTTCGCGGCAAGGAGGAGATCCGAGCCTGGTGGGAGGGTCTCTACGCGCAGAATGGCGCCAGCACGGTGAGCAATTGCCAGGTCGACGGCGAAACCGTGACCTGCCTGCTCAACTACACGGATGACGGCCTGAAAGGCCTCGGGCTCGATTCCATCGACAACGACTTTGTGGTCACTGTGCAGGATGGCAAAATCCAGACCTACACAGCAACCATGACCGACGAGTCGCTGGCGGCGCTCATGGCGGCCATGCCCCCGCCGGCGATGCCAGAGACCGGC